>JAIYCE010000049.1 GCA_027488155.1 Hyphomicrobiales bacterium
AAGACCTTGGGTAAGGCCGAGATGAAGACCCCACAAAGCGATCCCTACAAACACCGCCACAAGTCCTGACGAGGCCGCCAGCACAAGATCGGCAATAATCAAAATAACAAAGCCCAGCGACAACAATTGCAACCGATTAACCCGATCAGACAGAACACCTGCCGGATAGGCAGCCAACGCATAAACGACATTCATTGCAACAAGCACAGCAGGCGCTAGGACCAACGGCAACCCGCTCTCCTGCGCTTTCAAAATGAGAAAAGCTTCGCTGAAGCGCGCAAGTGTAAATACGGCAGAAACCAGAACAACAAGCCAGTAAATCGATGAAAGTTTTTTCAACTCCGAACGTTGCAATGGAAAATGAATACCTATTGCCGGCTGCCCCCGCTGCGGTTCACGAACGAATAAGAAAAGAACAGCAACCGACAAAAAGGCCGGGATAACGGCAAGCCAGAACACAATTGCGAAGTTATTGGCACTCCACCACATCAGCGCAATCGCAAGCAAAGGGCCAATGAAGGCGCCAATTGTGTCGAGCGATTGGCGTAGACCAAAACTGGCACCACGCAAACCCGGTGGAGCAAGATCTGCAATCAAGGCATCACGCGGCGCACCGCGAATACCCTTCCCAATTCTATCGATAAAACGCGCCGCAAATATCGCGCCGACAGATTCGGCGAGTGGGAACACGGGCTTGGTGATTGCTGCAAGGCCATAGCCGAGGATCGTCAACACTTTGCGCTTTCCAAGCCAGTCCGACACGGCTCCGGAGAACACCTTGACAATGGATGCTGTTGCCTCAGCAACCCCTTCGATCAAGCCGACTACGGCCATCGAGACGCCAAGAGCTGAAACAAGATAGACAGGCAACAATGAATGGATCATTTCTGACGAAACATCCATCAACATAGAGACGCAACCCAGCGCCCAGATACTCGGTGGAAGTTGCCTATAGCGCTTGGAGTGCGCGTCTTCCGCTTGATGCTGCAACATTCATCTCACACGATTGAACTAGGAGCGGTTTGAAAACTCTGTGTCGGCCGGTCGAGAACACGTCGGCCCATTAAACTCGCCACAAGATCGACCAGAAGTAAGGCAGTGCGTCCGCGCTCGTCGAGAAATGGGTTGAGCTCGACCAAATCAAGACTGCCAACAAGACCACTGTCGCACAATATCTCCATAATCAAATGCGCTTCTCGAAACGTCGCCCCGCCGGGCACCGTCGTTCCCACACCAGGGGCGATATTCGGATCGAGGAAATCAACGTCAAGACTGACATGAAGACGTCCGCCTGCATCCGCTACACGGCGCAAAAATTGGTCGAGCAATGCCGCAACGCCATGCTCATCAATGGCACGCATATCGTGGATCGTCATACCGGTTTCGCGCAACGCTGTGCGCTCAGCCGGATCGACGCTGCGAATGCCCATCATGCAGACATGGTTAGGATCGACTGGGTATGTGACTTGAGGAAAATAGGGCGTGAAGCCGGGACGACCCATGGCATAAGCCATCGGTACACCATGAAGGTGGCCGCTCGTCGTAGTTTCAAGCGTATGAAAATCAGGGTGCGAGTCGAGCCACAACACGAAAAGCGGCTTACCCTCTTCCGCCGCGCGGCGGCTGATGCCGGTGATCGACCCAGCGGAGACGGCATGATCGCCACCCATAAAGATCGGCATCCCATGCGCAGAGGCACGAAAGGCCGCGTCTTCAATCGCCACCGTCCAAGCGGCGATCGCCGACAGGTTCTTGATCGCCGAATTGGGATGCACACAATCAGTTGCAATGTGCGGTACAAGATTGCCCCAATCCTCAACCCGAAAGCCCAACCCTTCCAGAGCCTGCGCAAGACCTGCCGTTCGAAACGCACTCGGCCCCATGTCGCAGCCAAGACGGCCAGCGCCTTCCTGCACTGGAGCGCCGACCAGAATGCAAGTTGCAGGATGTTTCATCGATATCACTCTCTAATGCGGCATGAATGCAGTCGATTGAGAACTGTAATCTCACAAAATCTATCGGTAATTGCAAAGTCGCCTCTTACACGCGCGCGCGCTGAGGTCGCACATAGGCATAGATGCCAAGAAACAACCTAAGCTGCACCTTGGGCCAGTAATCAAGAAAAACGCGACATTCGCTACGGGACGATTTTACGACCGTCCACCATCAACCGAAACGATTTGTCCAGAAATCCAACCTGCCTCGGGGGCTGTCAGCATCAGCGCGGCATAAGCGATATCAGAGGGCGTACCGAGACGCTTTGTATGAACTGAGTCAATCAACCGCTTCTGGCCATCGGCACCATAGCTTTCCCATTGCTTCTGTGTCGTGGGATTGGAGAGGACAAACCCTGGCGCCACAGCGTTCGACGTGATCCCGAACGGCCCATATTCCCACGACAATTGTTTGGCTAACCCAACCAGCGCGTGCTTTGCCGCCGTGTAGGCCTGAATGCCGGTCAGGCTAGGGCGTAGACCTGCACCCGACGCAATAAACAGAAGACGTCCGAAGCACCGCGGCTTCATCTTCGGCGCGGCCGCCTGCGAAAGGAAAAAAGCGCCATCAACATTCGCCTCGAAGATAACACGCCAATCGCGCTCCGACACCTCTTCGCTAGGACGACCGACCTGCCCACGCACGCCGCCGCCTGCATGATAAAGTCCATCGATCTGGCCCGATTGTCCGATGACGGCTTCAACGGCTGCATGACAAGCATCGCGATCACCCAGATCGAAGCAATGCGAAGGCGCGCCTAGCGCAGCAGCGCTGCGCGCAAGTCCGTCTGCATCAAAATCAGCCAGATGAACGACAGCACCGCTCTGCTTGAGCTGTGTCGCAATAGCGAGCCCAATGCCCTGCGCCGCGCCTGTAACGAGGACAACGCGACCTGAAAAATCGAAACGGGTCATCTCAGCAACGCCTTAATCAAATCGGAGGATTGTTGTGCACGCCCATCCTCAATGTCGTGGATGAGAGCGACGAGCTTTTCGAGCGTTGGAACGGGAACACCTGACGCGTTTGCCAATTGCGCAATGATGCCGATCTGTGGATCGACCTCGGTTTTACGCTTCCGGATCGCAAGATCGCGCCAGATGCCCGAATGGGTCTTGGCACTCGTACTGTTGAAACGCGCAAGAGCCGCAATACTCTCTCGCGATCGCTCTATCGACGCTTCAGGTGCGAAAGCCTCGGGATCGAAACCGTTGAAACCGATGGGAACAATCTTATGTGCTCGCGCCGTCGTCATTACTTCCCGCCCGAGCCGATTGAATATTTCGAACCGCTCAGCGTCGGCAAAATTCGCTGCCATTGAGTCCGGCGTCAACGCCGTAGCAAAGAGCATGGCGCCATAGGCAAGCTTGCCCCAAAGATAACCCCAGATGTTATCTGTGAGAACGGCGTTCGGCTCAAATATCTTGAGCCGCGCGAACATATCGTCCGTGCGCGGCCTGATCGAACCATCGATCTCGCCGACAACCACGGCACCGCGATTTCCATACAGGATCTGCCCCGGCCCTAACCAATCCGCACCATAATTGACGAAGCAGCCCATCGTCCGCTCCGGTCCTGCTGCTTCCGCAATGGCGATTTCGTTGAGACCATTCTGCGCCGAAAGAATGTAACCATCAGGAGCGAGATGCGGCAACAATTGCTTGAGAGCCGTTGCAGTCGCTTGAGCCTTCACCGCCAGCACGATGCACTTGTAGACACCCTTCACCTCGTCCGGCGTTGCCGATGGGACGATCTGCGTGAATTCCTCAACAGGACCCTCAATTTTGAGTCCATTTGCCCTGCAGGCTTCGACATGCTCGCTCACAATATCGACTAGCAGAACCGGTACGCCCGCGCGCGCCCAATAGGCAGCGAGTATCCCGCCAATCGCGCCGCCGCCCCAGATCAGAATCGGTTCATCACGCATGAATTTCTACCTGTCCCAACGCCCGCGGAATTCGAGATCGGCATGTGTACCAACATAGCAATCACCATCCGCATTCACGAAACCGCGATACATGCCCACGGTGTTGAACGGCACAACGACCTGCCCAGCCGCATCAACAGCACATAGACCCGCCCCGATTCCCTGCTTACCAATCACATCAAACACTATGCCATCAGTGGCCTCGACTAATGAGCGGCCAGCCAACGCCATTTGCGCAGCAATCTCGTGGCCCGCAACAGCACGCATGAAATACTCACCCATGCCCGTGCAGGAAACGGCGCACACACCATCGCGCGCATAAGTTCCCGCACCTATGATTGGACTGTCGCCCACTCGACCCGGCGGCTTGTTTGTATAACCACCTGTGGATGTCGCAGCAGCCAGATGCCCATCGCGATCCCGCGCCACCGCACCCACGGTGCCATGCTTTTCGCCCTCACTCGCGGTCGTACCGCCAACCTTGTGGGCTTTCATCCGCCGAAGCATCTC
>JAIYCE010000088.1 GCA_027488155.1 Hyphomicrobiales bacterium
GCACAAGACGCTTTCCTCGCCCGCTTCCAAACCATCGATGCCGCGCTGCAAGCGTGACAGGATGCGTCATACACGCGCCATCGAATCGCCCTATCTTGATCGGATCAGGAGCACTCCATGCCATCGATCCATGTCTCATCTCTGTCCCGCCTTTACGAAACGGTCGCAGCGACCGGAGCGAGCCATGTCGTTACATTGATCAATGCCAAGACACCGGTCGAACGCCCACCCTCCATCGCGGCAGAGCGCCATCTTTTCATCGGTGTGAGCGACATTTTGGAGCCCATGGACGGCCACATTATTCCGGGTGAAGAGCATGTGATGCGTCTGAATAATTTCGTCGATGCATGGGACCGTTCACACCCGCTCGTCATCCATTGCTGGGCTGGGATCAGCCGCTCGACGGCGGCAGCCTTCATCACCGCATGCCGTTTGCGTCCACATCAGGACGAGCATACGATTGCGTTACGATTGCGCCATGCCGCACCAAGCGCCACGCCCAATCTCAAATTGGTGGCAACAGCTGATGCCATTCTTGGTCGCAATGGTCGGATGATTGCTGCGATTGAATCAATCGGCCGCGGCGCCGATGCCTTCGAAGGCACGCCGTTCGAATTGAAGCTCGACTGAGGAACGGTTTTGCCGCGCACGCGTTCAGCGTTAGCTCACCCAGAAACCCCGATCGAGATCGGGCTTGCAGCGGCTGTCGTTTCGGTGGAGCGCGGCGCGCCGCAAATTCTTGTCGCGCGCGGCGATGGCGATATGGACGCACTGCCATCGGGATCTTTTGACCCGCTCCATCATCGCACGCTCGAAATCGGCCTGCGGGCATTCGTGGCAACTCAGACCGAACTTGGTCTTGGTTATGTCGAGCAACTTTATACATTCGGCGATCGGGGCCGCCATGCGGTGCCGGGCGATGCTGCCCCTCATGTCGTGTCCATCGGCTATCTCGCGCTGACGAGATTGCAAGGCGACCGCAAATTGCCAAAGGGCGTTCGATTCCAACCTTGGTATCGCTCTTTTCCATGGGAAGATTGGCGCGGCGGACGTCCAACCATTCTCGACACAGCCGTGTTGCCCCGCCTCACGCGTTGGGCCAACGACAAGAGCGGCGAAGCCGCGGAGCGCGACCGGCGCGCATTGGCACGCCACGAACGCGTTAATCTCTGCTTCGGAACCGATCAAAGCCCTTGGGATGAGGAGAAAGTGCTCGACCGCTACGAGCTTCTCTACGAAGCAGGCCTTCTGGTGGAGGCGATCCGCGACGGGCGCGCGAATGCGGCCGGCGATGACGGCCTGCCACCGCTCGGTGAGCCGCTCGCTTTCGACCATCGCCGCATTCTTGCCACCGCGATGGGGCGCTTGCGCGCGAAGCTTAAATATCGGCCGGTGATTTTCGAATTGATGCCGGAAACATTCACGCTGACGGCGTTGCAGCAAACCGTCGAGGCTATTTCCGGTCGCCATCTGCACAAGCAGAATTTCCGCCGCCTCGTCGAAGGCACCGCGCTAGTCGAACCGACAGGCCGTTTGAAAACAACAGGTGGACGTCCAGCCGCGCTTTTCCGCTTCCGCCGTGAAGTGCTGCAAGAGCGCCCCGCGCCGGGATTGCGCGTGGGCGCGCGGTAGTCGCGCCGCCCGATGTGTCGGGTTGAGGTTTTTTGGCTTCAATCAAAATCTATTGATCTCGGCGAGCGAAAACCCGCGGGTTGTCCAAATCCATCCACAGCAAAGAATGATCGCTCTTTAAAACGAAAAACGGCGCGCCGAAGCGCGCCGTACAATCCACGAAATCAACGAAGACGATCATCCGATGAGCGTCTCGGCCGGCGTATAGGCGAGGCCATGAGCTTCGGCAACCGGCTGGCAGGTGATCTTGCCTTCTGCCACGTTGAGACCGTCGCGCAGATATTTGTCGTCCTTCAAAGCCTGTTTCCAGCCCTTATCGGCGAGCGCCAGCGCAAAAGGCAGCGTGACGTTGTTGAGCGCAAAGGTGGATGTGCGCGCGACCGCGCCCGGCATGTTCGCCACGCAATAATGCACGACATTGTCGACAACATAAGTTGGGTCAGCATGGGTGGTGGCATGCGATGTTTCGCAGCAACCGCCTTGGTCGATGGCAACATCGACGATGACCGCGCCGGGCTTCATCGTCTTCAGCATGTCCTTCGTGACGAGCTTAGGAGCAGCTGCACCGGGGATGAGTACGCAGCCGATGAGTAGGTCGGCGCGCTTGACGATTTCGCGAATGGCATCACGTGTCGAGAAAATCGTACGCACGCCCGTGCCGAATTGCGTTGCGAGGCGGCGCAACACATCAGCCGAACGATCGACGACCGTGACATTCGCCCCCATACCAAGCGCGATAGTAGCTGCGTGGGTACCTGAGACGCCGCCGCCGAGAATGACGACTTCCGCCGCCGGAACGCCAGGCACGCCGCCGAGCAGAACGCCGCGTCCGCCGGCCGCTTTCTCGAGACAATGCGCGCCAACCTGCGGCGCGAGACGGCCGGCCACTTCCGACATTGGTGTCAACAGAGGCAGGCCACCATTCGGCGCGGTGACGGTTTCGTAGGCGATGCAAATCGCGCCGGATTTGACGAGATCATGGGTCTGCGGCGCATCGGGCGCGAGGTGGAGATAGGTGAACAGGATCTGGCCGGGACGCAGCTTCTTGCGTTCCTCCGCCAAAGGTTCCTTCACCTTCACGACCATATCGGCCTTGGACCAAACCGCATCAGCATCCGGGACGATGGTGGCACCCGATGCTTGATAATCAGCATCCGATATCCCCGAGCCGAGCCCCGCCCCCGTCTGCACGATGACTTGATGGCCGTGATGGATCAGTTCGGCGACTGAGGAGGGCACGAGGCCGACGCGATATTCGTGGTTCTTGATTTCCTTCGGAACGCCGACCAACATGATGCAATCCCCTCTGCTGTTGATTTTGGCATTTTCCCGCAAGATTCATGCGGAATCTCGCTAAACTTAGGCTTGGCATGTGTGTAGTTGCGAATATTATGTCGCAAACAGAGGGGAGCCCGCAATTCCATGCGAAAACTCGATCTCGACGCCCGCGACCGGGCGATCCTACGCCATTTGCAGGCGGATGGCGGTATCACGAACGCCGATCTCGCCGACAAGGTAAACCTCTCCCCTTCCGCCTGTCTTCGCAGGGTGAAGATGCTGGAAGAGGCGGGCCTCATTAAGGGGACCGTTCTGCTGCTTGAAGAAGAGGCGGTCGGACTGCCCGGCGCAGCCTTCGTCTTCGTCACGCTCGATCAGCAGGGTCGGCAAAGCCTTGATACGTTCGAAACCGAGGTCGCCAAGCACCCTGAAATCCTCGAATGTTATCTCTTGGCCGGAACGGCAGACTACCTGCTGCGTATCGCCTTTGCCGATACAGGCGATTTCGAACGCATCCATCGCAACGTTGTTACGGCGCTGCCCGGCGTGAGCCGTGTGCAATCCACACTGGCATTGCGGACGGTGAAGAAAACAACCGCCCTGCCGATTTGACCGGGGCTGAACCCGGCGCATAGTGAAATCTACTCAATGGAGACGACGAATCATGGCGGAGAAAAAGCCTGCCGACCTTGGCCCAATACCGTTCGAAACCGCTCTCGCCGAGCTCGAAACGATTGTCGCCAAGCTCGAAAAGGGTGATGTCGCCCTCGAAGATTCGATTACGCTTTATGCCCGTGGCGAACAGCTGAAGGCGCATTGCGACCGTCTTTTGAAGCAGGCCGAAGCGCGGATCGAACAGATTACGTTCGGTGCCGATGGGGCGCCTAAGGGCACAAAGCCGCTTGATGCTGGTTAAGCGTCGAGGTCGATCACTTTGCCCGGATTGAGAATGCCCTGAGGATCGAGCGTGCGCTTCAAATCGGCCATGATGGCGAGCGCAACGGGATCTTTCACAGCGCGCAAGAGCTTTTTCTTCAATCGCCCAATTCCATGTTCGGCTGAAATCGAGCCGCGCCGTTTCACAGTCTCGTCATAAACAATATCACCGATCTCGTCCCACAAAGCCATGAAGGCTGCGCGGTCCATGGCTTTGGGCTGCGTGATGTTGAAATGCAGATTGCCATCGCCGAGATGACCGAATGGGACAGGCCGCGCGCCCGGCACCAGACGTTCGACACGTGCGCACACATCATCGATCAATTGCGGCACGCAGGCCAATGGCACGGCAATGTCGTGCTTGATCGACCCGCCCTCATGGCCTTGCGCCTCGGGCAGCGTTTCGCGTAGCCGCCACAAAGCCATTCGCTGATCAAGCGAGGAGGCAATCACCGCATTGGCGACGATAGCATTTTCAATCGCAGTCTCGAACGATAGCGTGACACGCTCGCTTAGGTTCTCATCCGCGCCAGAGATTTCCGCCAGCACATACCAATCATGGCGCGTCATGAGGGGATCGCGATTGCCTGCAATATGATTGCAGACCATCTCGAGCGCGATGCGTGGCAGCAGCTCAAACGTCGTAACGCCGGCACCGAAATCCGCTTTCAAATGGTTGAGTAAAGCCAGCGCTGCGGCAGGCGATGCAAGACCGGCGAAAATGGTGACTTGTGCACGAGGACGAGGATAGAGCTTCAACACGGCCGCCGTGATGATGCCGAGCGTACCTTCGGATCCGATGAAGATATTCTTCAAATCGTAACCGGTATTGTCTTTGCGCAGGCGACCGAGGAGGTCCATCACGCGGCCATCGGCCAACACCACTTCGAGCCCCATCGTCAACTCACGCGCATTGCCATAGGCTAGCACCGCTGTGCCGCCAGCATTCGAAGCGAGATTGCCGCCAATAGTGCAGGAGCCTTCGGATGCGAGCGAGAGCGGGAACAGACGATCGACTTTTTCGGCCGCCTCTTGTGCGGCCTGCAATGTGACGCCCGCTTCGACGACCATCGTATCGGAGAGGGCGTCGATATCGCGGATACGATTCAAACGTTGCAGCGACAGAACGATTTCATCGCCCTTGTCCCAAGGCGTTTGACCGCCAACGAGACCGGTATTGCCACCTTGCGGCACGACGGGAATGCGATGCAGATGGCAAAATCTGAGAAGTGAAGCGACTTCTGCGGTGTCAGCCGGCTTGACGACGGCGCGTGCACGGCCGGGAAATAAGCCGCGCCATTCTTTGCAGTAAGACGCCATATCCTCCGGTGTCGTCAGTGTATTTTTTTCGCCGATCAGAGCGGCAAGACCGGAGAATAATTCCTGATCGCTGAGCGCCATGATCACCCCAAAAGACGGCGCTTGCGCGCAGGTGCCACAGTTTTTGTGAACAGGCCAACCATTTCAAGATGCGCCGAATAAGCGAATTGATCGACCGGTACGACGCGTTCGCACACATAGCCAGCTTCGATGAGAATTTTCGCATCGCGCGCAAAGCTCTGCACATCGCAGGAGACTGAGATCACGCGCGGGACATCGCTGCGCGCCAACTCTGCCATTTGTGCGCGCGCACCGGCACGCGGCGGATCGAGCAGAACAGCATCGTAACCGTTCAATTCGGCAGGCACTAATGGCACACGGAAGAGATCGCGCACCGACGCCTTGATAGGCTTGAGGCCTTCGGCGCGGGCCGATCTCAATGCAGCGACCGCGCTTTCATCGGAGTCAAATGCAGTGATACTCGCCTTCTCGGCGAGACGTAGACTGAAAGGGCCTATGCCGCAGAATAGATCGGCGATTTTCTTGGCGTTACCTACCATCTCTGCTGCGATCGAGGTGAGCGCAGCCTCACCCTCCGCCGTCGCCTGCAAGAATGCACCGCTCGGCAAAACGACATTGGCGCGGCCGATCCGCAGGACCGGCTCATTCCGCATCGCAATCAACGCGCCATGCACGGAGAGGCGTGCCAAATCAAAGCCTGCAAAGTTCTCAACCAGCCGGCGGCGCTGGCGATCGCTTGGCACGCCAAGGCCGCGAATATCGCAATCAATGCCGCTCTCGGTTGCGGTCATATGAATATCGAGTGGTTTGTCAGTGTCGATGATCTGGGCCAGACGCGTTGCAAGTGCAGGCGCACCGGCGAGCGCGGGCACGAGAATGGGGCAGCGCTCGATAGCAATCAAATCATGGGTACCACGCGCCATAAAACCAGCCTCGGCGCGGCCATCTTTTTTCCGGGCGTGAAACACGGCGCGGCGACGGCCTGTGCGATGCGTATCGATCAGCGGCTTAATGACAGTCTCAATCCCTTGCTGCAGCAACGCATGACCAAGCAAGCCACGTTTCCACATCGCATAAGGTTCGGGTGCCCAATGTTGGAGAGCACAGCCACCGCAGGTGCCGAAATAGCGGCAGATCGGTGCAATGCGATCAGGCGATGGCAAGAGAACGTCGTTCAACTCACCACGCTCGCCATCGACCGTGGCGACGATCCTTTCGCCCGCAAGCGTATAGGGCACATGAATGGCGCGCCCTTCATGGCGCGCAACGCCATCGCCTTTGGCGCCCATCGTAGTGATCGTCAATTCTTCATGCAGCTTCAACACGCCGGGCACCGAGCAAGAATTCCTGATTGCCATCGCCGCCCGCAATCGGCGAGGCGACAATCCCCAGCACTTCAAAATTTAGGGCGCGAATGGCGGCACCGATACGATCGAGAACCGTCAGGACTGCGGCTTCATCCTTGACGATGCCGCCTTTGCCAATTTGCCCGCGCCCCACTTCGAATTGGGGCTTCACGAGAAGCACGGCTTCGCATCGCGGTGCAAGCAAATTCACGATATGGCCCAGAATGGCCTCAAGCCCGATAAAGCTGACATCCACAGAGGCGAAGTCTGGCAGGGGGCCGTCGATCGAAAAGCTCCTGATATCGGTCCCCTCATGGCTCTCAACACGCGGATCGGCACGGAGCGAGGGATGAAGTTGTTCGCGCCCGACATCGACGGCAATCACGTGGGTTGCACCGTGACGCAGCATGGCGTCAGTGAAGCCGCCGGTCGAGGCACCAATGTCGATGCAAAGACGCCCTTCAAGATTAAACCCGAACGCCGCGAGTGCGGCTTCGAGTTTTACGCCCCCGCGTGAGACGAAGGGGAAGGCTGGCTCCGCCTCGATGATCGCATCGCGCAGCAAGTTCTCAGACGGTTTCGCAACGGTCTTGCCATTGGCACGCACAAGACCCGCTGCAATCGCGGCCTGTGCCTTGGAGCGACTTTCAAAGATTCCGCGCTCGACGAGCAGAAGATCGGCGCGCTGGCGTTCTGACATCAATACGGAAATCAGGCTGAGAGCGGCCGCGTTTTCGCGCTGACGGCATCCCGCCCGATGGCAGCCATAACCTTTGCCACGATACCAGCGGCATCAAGCCCCGCCTGCGCATACATGCGCTCAGGCTTATCATGCTCGATGTAAGTATCCGGCAGGACCATTGAGCGGATTTTCAGACCGTGATCAAGCAAGCCTGCCTCGGCGAGATGCTGCTGCACGAAGGAACCGAAACCACCGACCGAGCCTTCTTCGATGGTGATCAGCACTTCATGCGTCTTGGCGAGCTTTTCTACGAGCGCCGTGTCGATGGGTTTAGCGAAACGCGCATCGGCGACTGTCGCCGACAGGCCCTTGCCTGCCAACATATCGGCAGCTTTCAACGCTTCCTGAAGACGCGTGCCGAGCGAAAGGATCGCTACGCGCGAGCCTTCACGAATGATGCGGCCTTTGCCAATCGGCAGCACTTCGCCGCGCTCCGGCAATTCGATGCCCACGCCTTCGCCACGCGGATAACGGAATGCGATCGGGCCTTGCTCATAGGCAGCAGCCGTCGCCACCATATGCATCAATTCGGCCTCGTCTGACGCCGCCATGATGACCATGTTTGGCAGGCACCCCAGAAAAGCGATGTCGAAGGACCCTGCATGGGTTGGCCCGTCGGCACCGACGAGACCGGCGCGATCGAGCGCAAAACGAACCGGCAAATTTTGTAACGCCACGTCATGCACGATTTGATCGTAACCGCGTTGCAGGAAGGTCGAATAGATCGCGCAAAACGGCTTGTAGCCTTCCGTTGCAAGGCCTGCGGCGAATGTCACGGCGTGCTGCTCGGCAATGCCGACATCAAAAATCCGCTCGGGGAAAACCTGGCCGAAATGATCGAGTCCAGTGCCCGTCGGCATCGCAGCGGTAACCGCGACAACCTTGTCATCGTGTTTTGCTTCGGCAATCAGGCCTTTAGCAAACACATTGGTGTAAGACGGCGCATTGGCCTTCGGCTTAGCCTGCGTGCCGGTGATGACGTCGAAGGTGGTAACGCCATGATATTTGTCGGCGGCCGCTTCGGCGGGCGCATAACCTTTGCCCTTCTGCGTCACGACGTGGACGAGGATTGGGCCCGTCTCGCTGTCGCGCACATTTTTCAGAATGGGCAGAAGATGATCGAGATTATGGCCGTCGATGGGGCCGATGTAATAGAAGCCAAGCTCCTCGAACATCGTACCGCCAGCGAGAAAGGCACGTGCGAATTCTTCCGCCTTCCGCGCCTTGTCGTACAATGGCTTTGGTAATTTCTTGGCAAGCTGCTTTGCCGCTTCACGAATATTGCGATAGGTGCCGCCGGAGACGAGGCGCGCAAGATAGGATGACATTGCACCGGTTGGTGGTGCGATCGACATGTCATTATCATTGAGGATGACGATCAGGCGCGAATTCATCGCGCCCGCATTGTTCATCGCTTCATACGCCATGCCAGCCGACATCGCGCCATCGCCGATCACGGCGACGACATTGTTGTGGCCGCCTTGCAAATCGCGCGCGACTGCCATGCCAAGACCAGCGGAAATTGAGGTCGAGGAATGAGCCGTACCAAACGGATCATATTCACTCTCAGAGCGCTTAACGAAACCGGATAATCCACCGCCCTGACGCAACGTGCGAATACGATCACGGCGTCCGGTGAGAATTTTGTGCGGATAGGCCTGATGACCGACATCCCAGACCAACCGATCGCGCGGTGTGTCGAACACATAATGGAGCGCGACCGTTAATTCGACGACGCCAAGGCCAGCACCCAAATGCCCGCCAGTCACCGAGACGGCATCGATCATCTCAGCGCGCAATTCATCGGCGAGTTGTTTCAGGCTTGCCTCAGGAAGACGGCGGAGTTCCTCCGGCGTCGGCACCTGATCGAGAAGGGGTGTGGTGGGGCGGGTCACGGGCGGGGTCCGGGTGTCCAATTTTCTTTACAGAGATTAACCCATTCGGAACTGAGGGCAAGGGGGTCCACATAGGCCGCCTTGCACCCGGGGTAAAGGGTCACTCGGGAAGCGGGATGAATTCCGTTTCCCCGGGTACCGTATCGAAGCGTTTGGCGGCCCAATCGGCCTTGGCCTGATCGATTCTCTCCTTCCGGGATGAGACGAAATTCCACCAAATATGGCGGCGGCCATCCATCGGTTCGCCGCCAAAGATCATTAAACGGGCATGGGAAAGCGCCAGAATCGAGATCCGGTCGCCGGGGCGGAAGATGAGGAGCCGTCCACCCTCGAAACTGTCTCCCGCAATATCGATCTGGCCCGAAACGACATAGATCGCCCGCTCATCATAGTCCGGATCAAGCGGCAAAACCGCTCCCGGGGCTAGAACTGCCTCGGCATAGAGGGCGGGGTGAGGGAATGTCGCCGGGCTCTCCTCGCCATAAGCTTGCCCCAGAATCAGGCTCAGCCGCTTGCCCTCGCCGGCAATGCGCGGCAAGGCCGCCGCCTCGAAATGCTCAAAAGTGGGTTCAACCTCCTCATGGCTGGCCGGGAGAGCTGCCCAAGCCTGAATACCGAAAAGGCGCCCTGGCTTGGCCCGTACTTCAGGCGCGGTGCGCTCGGAATGGACGACGCCACGCCCCGCTGTCATTAGGTTGAGGGCACCGGGCGCAATATCCTGCACGACGCCGAGGCTATCGCGATGCCTGATGCCGCCATCAAATAGATAAGTGACGGTTGCAAGCCCGATATGGGGGTGAGGACGGACATCAAGCCCCTGTCCGAGCAAAAACTCCGAAGGGCCCATCTGATCGAAGAAGATGAACGGGCCAACATTTTCCGCCCAACTGACGGCAAAGCGCGCCGGACCTCGAAGCCACCAATATCGCGCGCACGCGGTACGATCACTTGCTCAATAGCGTCGCAAGAAAAGGCATCGCCGGGAATAGGGTCATGATCGTCGGACATGAAGAGCTCCTTCTTTCCCGAAGAGATAGACCGCGGCTTGGCCGAAATCGAGGCAGGCTTCGTCTCGCTTTTGTCTCGCTAAAACAATTCACCCTGCGAAGGCTTGGCGACGGGCTTGGCAGCCGCTTTTTTCGCCGGACGCTCGGGAGCGGGCGTGCGCGGATCGATAGGCTCAGCACGCCATCGGCCGTGTGCTGGCCCTAATAAGCGAAGCGCTTCATCCGGCGCGACTGTATGGTCGAGCCAAAGATCGAATTGCGCCGGTTCAATGATGGCGGGCATCCTATCGTGCAAGGCACGCGCGACATCATTCGGTGCGCAAGTGATGATCGCCGCCGTGTCGATCTCACTGCCATTCTTGTCAGCATAGGTTTCCCACAATGCGGCCATGGCAAACAGGCCGTCATCGTCTTTGGCGATGCGGTATGGCGTTTTAATTTTACCGTCGCGTTTCCATTCGTAGAACGCATCCGCCGGAACGAGCGCGCGGCGGTGACGAATCGCAGTGCGATAGGCTGGTTTTTCTTCGAGCGTCTCGGCGCGCGCATTGATGATCAGTGGAAAATCGGCTGGATCCTTCACCCACGCCGGGAGAAAACCCCAACGCATCAGGCGGAAATGATGGGCGCCACCCTCTCTCACGACAAGCGCGATCGGCTCCGTCGGCGCGATATTAAGGCGCGGCGGAAAATTAGGATTCTCTTGATAACCGAAGAGTGCTTTCACCTGCTCAGGCGAAGCCTGCAGCGCAAAACGCCCACACATGGTTTAGAGCCATTTCTTCCAGCGAAAGAAAAGGTAAGGGAAAAGTCCTGCCGCGAGCATAGCAACCAAAGCTGCCGGATACCCCCATTCCGTATCAAGCTCAGGCATATTCTTAAAGTTCATGCCATAGATCGATGCGATCAATGTCGGCGGCATGAAGATCACGGCCATGACCGAAAAAAGCTTGATGATGTTGTTTTGCTCAAGATTCACTAAGCCGAGCGTGGCATCGAGAAGAAACTGAATCTTCTGCGTCAAAAAGGTGGCGTGCTCCTCAAGCGATTGTAAGTCACGTAAGGTCGTACGGACTTCCTCGCGCAGCGCGAGCGGCACGCGCGCCGTGCGATAGGCAACGGTCAGGAACAGTAGAACGCGCTCGATGGAGACAAGACATTCACGCACTTTCGAGAGTAGATCACCCTGACGTCCGAGTGAGCGGAGGTTCTCCTGATACTCCTCGTTGCGCGAGCCCGGCTCGTGCTTGATGTGAAAAACACGATGGGACACAGCATCGATCCGCTCGCCAGAAGCCTGCAACACATCGGCTGCACGATCGATAATCGCTTCGATTAATCCAGCAAGAATGGCTTCCGGTGTTGGCACCTGGCCCCGCGCGCAGCGATTTGCAAACATCTGAAAGGCAAGCGGGCGAACATAGCGCACTGTGACCAGAACATTATCGCGCAGGATGAAGCCAACACCGGCAATCTCCGGCAACTCGGCTTCCACGTTGTGGAAAAGACGCATGGTCAAATAGCGAACATTGTTCTCCGTATAGAGCAATTCGGAGGGTTCGATATCGCTCATATCTTCGCGCGTTGGAATTGAAACGCCGAGGTGCTGCTCGACTTTACCATCTTCCTTCGGCGTCGGCTCGACCATGTCGATCCAAAGCGCGTCATTCGGAATAGCATCGTTCGGCCCCAGAATATCTGGCTCAAGCCGGACGCGGCCCTCCGCATCCGGCGAGCCCTGAGCGCGATAAATCATAAGCATGGCGTTACCTCAAATCACGCGCTTGTCATGAGGCAATGACAAAGCGATGACAAGGTTATGCTGCGCCAAAGACAATCTCGGCAGGCGGCATCGACTCCGCGCCATCGATGATCTCGCGCGAGAGTGCGGCCGCCTCATTGACATCGTGCTTGGCATAGAAACGCGCGACAGCAATCTTTTCTGCCGCAATGCCATTAGGGGCAGCCAGCGCCTCTCGCGCCAAGGCAGCGCCGCCTTCCGCAAGCGCAAATAATTTGAGGTATGGAGTGGCACCGGCCAAGGCCGCGTCCATGTTCGACCCTAATTGGGTCAGCATGAAATGCGTCGCTTGCTCAAGCGAATCGGCAGCCTCTTCCAAACGCTCGCCGATCTTACCGAAAGCGGGATCGTTACGGCGTTTGACGTCTGTCACCGTTTGGCGAATGGCCGCAATCGCTGCGCGCACCGTCTCGCCACCTGAGAGAGATAGTTTTCGCGTTACGAGATCAATGGCCTGAATGCCATTCGTACCTTCGTAAATCGCAGTAATGCGTGCATCACGGAAAAACTGTGCAGCGCCGGTTTCTTCGACATAACCCATGCCGCCATGCACCTGCACGCCCATTGACGACACTTCGATTCCGATATCGGTGGCGTAGGATTTTCCGATGGGCGTCAACAGTGCGGCCCGTTCTGCTGCTTTCTGTTTCTTTGTGGGATCGGTTTCGCGATGCGCACGGTCAATCGCTTCCGCTGTCATATAGCTGATCGCGCGCGCGGCGCGAGTGCGGCCGCGCATCTGCAAAAGCGTACGGCGAATGTCGGGGTGACCGATGATCGGCGCCATCCCCTCATAGCCCGCCGCCTTGCCTTGCTTGCGTTCGCGCGCGAAGGAGAGCGCCTTTTGGAATGCCGCTTCGGCCACCGCGACGCCCTGCAATGCTACACCGAGGCGGGCATTGTTCATCATAGTGAACATGCAATTGAGGCCACGATTTTCTTCACCGATCAGATAGCCAATGGCACCGCCCTTATCGCCATACACCATGGTGCAAGTGGGGGAGGCATGGATGCCGAGCTTATGTTCGATGCCGTTACAGAACACATCATTGCGAGTCCCAAGCGTGCCATCGTCGTTGACAAGAAATTTCGGCACAAGGAAAAGCGAGATGCCGCGCGTGCCCGTGGGCGCATCTGGCAGGCGCGCGAGTACGAGATGAACAA
>JAIYCE010000075.1 GCA_027488155.1 Hyphomicrobiales bacterium
AAGGTGCAAATTTCAGATCGGGTCGGTCAAGGCCGACGAGCTGGGATAGATCGTTGAGCGCCAGCATACCTTCGGTGGCAAATACCTCGTCAGCAGCAAGGTCAAATTCCTCGAGAAGGAATTGCCGAAGATTATCAGGCATTATCGATTCGAATTCGAGACGGATGACGGAGCCACGGCGGCGGCGCTTCAATGCCGTCTCGAACAGGCGGACAAGATCTTCAGCCTCTTCTTCTACCTCGATATCGCTGTCACGGATGACGCGGAAACAGCCTAGCCCGCGAATGGTATAATTCGGGAACAGGCGATCAGCAAACATCGCGATCAAAACTTCGAGCGCAATAAAGCGTGCCGTTCCCGTTTCAGCAAGATCTGGGATGCGAATAAAACGATCAATCTTGTTCGGCACACGCACGAGCGCACGCGCAACACGGTCATCGGCATGGATCGGCGTGTTGGCCCGCGCACTCTGTGTCCGGTGTAGCGATAATGCGATGGAAAAACCGAGATTGGGAATGAACGGAAAAGGATGGGCCGGGTCGATGGCGAGCGGTGTCAGCACAGGGAAGACATGGAAGAGGAAATAGTCCTCAAGCCACCGCTTCTCCGCATCGGTCACGTGATCGGGATCGATCAAAACGATACCGCTTTCGACAAGCTCTTCGCGTAACTCGCGCCAACGGCGTTGCTGATCGGCCGCCAAGCGCGCGACCTCCTCGCCAATGACCTGCAATTGCTCGGCCGGTGTGCGGCCATCTTGCGAAACGGCAGTAACGCCCTGCCGGACTTGCCCACGCAGCCCCGCGACGCGCACCATGAAGAATTCGTCGAGATTGTTGGCAGAGATGGACAGGAAACGCAGTTGTTCGAGCAACGGATGATTGCGATTACCCGCTTCTTCGAGAACACGGCGATTGAATTGTAGCCATGATAATTCGCGATTGATGAAACGATCCGGGCTGGCCATCAGCCGCGCGAGTTCAGCTGTTCTCGCGCGTTGCAGTTCATGCGCTGAGACGTCTTGCGGCACGTCCTGCCGCGATCGGGTGCGCGAGCGGGGCTTCTTCGGCACGCTTGCAGCAGACTTTTCCCCGCCGCGGCCTTGTTCATTCCGATCCATATCGCGCTCCGCCCACCATTGCCCCAAAAGGACGAACACCCAAAACTATCGTCGTTGACAGCCGTGTGACAATCAACATGCGGATCATTCTAAATCCTTACGGAGGATTTCCGCAGCTAGCGCACGGTTAACCCGCCGTCCACGCGCTAAAGCCTCGTGATCGAGCCTTTCGACCAAGGCTCGCATAGCGGGGACAGACCGTTCCACACGAGCGCGCAGGAATTCAACCAGCGCTGTGTCGACGACGATCTGCCGTTCGAGAAAAAATTTCACCAGAATGGCCCCCAACAGCGCATCATCGGGACTTTCGAGAGTCACAAGCGGCGCTAAGCGGAGACGGGAGAGGAGGTCAGATGTTTTCAGCCCCCACAAGCCGGGTTCGCTGCGCGCGGTCAGTAGAACGGGTGTGCCGGTCCGTCGGACGGCATTCAAAAGATGGAACATGGCCGCTTCGGTAAGGCCCGCCCGGTCGGCATCCTCGATGAGGAGCGCGGGCAAGGCTGCCAACGCTTCCGGATCCCTTTCATGCAGCAACGCCGGGGTAATCCGCGTCGCCCCTGCCCTCTCCGCCCAAATCGCCGCGAGATGAGTTTTGCCCGTTCCCGGCGGCCCAATCAGGATGTGCACCTTTTCCGGCCAATCGGGCCAGATATCAATGACCGCGAAGGCAGCCTCATTCGACGAGCCGACAAGAAAATCCTCAAGATCGAGACGCTCCTCAACCGGCAGCGCGAGCGCAAGCTGGCGCGGTTTCTGCGCGGACATGTCAGCGCTCCGTTTTCGGGAGCTGTGGGGTGTCGGTGGCGTCTCCGCGGTAAAGCGGGCTTTGCATGTAGCGCATCAGCGCAAAGCGGCTGAGTACGCCGATCGTCGCTGCAACCGGCACAGCGATGAGAAGGCCAACGAAGCCGAACACGCTTCCAGACGCGAGCAGTGCAAACATCAGCCAGACGGGATGAAGACCTACAGCATCGCCCACCAATTTCGGCGACAGAATATTGCCTTCGAGAAATTGGCCGGAGAAGAAAACGGCAAGGACGAGAATGATCTGGATGTAATCGGGCCAGAATTGGCCGAGCGCAACACCTGCGGCCAGAAACAGACCAGTCAGCGAGCCAACATAAGGGATTACCGTGAGCACGCCCGCGATCACGCCGATCAGCACGCCGTAATTGAGCCCGCACAGTGTGAGGCCCACCGCGTACCATGTGCCGAGAAAGAGGCAGACCATGGCTTGGCCGCGAATGAATCCGCCAATCGCCCGATTAATCTGACCGGCCAGCATGCGCACTGTGTTGCGATGGCGCGGCGGCACAAATGTGTCGAGCGACGCGATCATACGGTCCCAATCGACCAGCATATAAAAGGCAACGACGGGCGTGATAACCATCAAGGATGCGATATCGATCACCGCCTGCCCGCCCGAAATGAGCGAGCTGAGCATGTTGCCGAGCACCGATGAAATCTTGCCGATCAGAGGAGCCAGCGTATCCTGCAATTGCTGCGGCTGCACCTGATTGTCGAAGCGCGCAAAAAAGGGTTCGACACGGGTCTGCACAATCTCGCGCACGGCATTGAAATAAGCCGGCAGTTTGGCGACAAAATCGGCGAGCTGAGCGAACAAGCGCGGCAACACCGCAAGTCCGAGAACGATCGTGATGAGGAGCGCAAAGATGAGGATCAACAGGCTACCCACAAGCCGGTTGATGCCCCAGCGTTCTAGCCTGTCGGCCAGCGGATCGAGCAAATAGGCAAGGGTGAACCCGGCGACGAAGGGCAGCATCACGCTGCTGAACGCATAGAAGAACGATCCCAAAAGGGTCGCTGCCGCGAGCCAAAAAAGCGTTTGTATCCCGGCACTCGGCATCAGATTGATCTCATTCCATCATATGGTCGAGCCATTGGGCGAGATAGGCGGCTGCCGACGCCGCCGTCAAGGCAGCGACCCCATAACCCAGCGGCGAAACGAACCCACCCAGCATCAAATCGAAGGTAGCGGTGCCAAGGATCAGCGCTGCAAAAGCTATCTGTGCGGTTGTATTGAGCTTCGACAGGAACAGTGGTCGGATCGGGACCGGCTTGTCGAGCAGCCAGGATAGCACAATGGCGCCCACGATCATGATGTCCCGGGAGACGACGACGATGGCAAGCCAGGACGGGATCACCCCTACAATTGCGAGTGTTACATAGATCGACACCAGAAGCGCTTTGTCCGCAATAGCGTCCAAATAGGCTCCTAAATCGCTCCGGAGGTCGAAACGGCGGGCCACATAGCCATCGACGGCATCGGAGAGTCCCGCCAGCACGAAGGCGAAGAAGGCCAAATCCCAATCCTTCTGGACGATCATTGCCACAACAAAGGGCACCAGCACCAAACGCCCAATGGTGATGAGGTTGGGGATCATGCTGATCAAGGGGTATCATCCTTCCGCAACGGTCCGTCGAAACACCATAAGGCCCAGCCCTTCCCCGGGAAAGTGATGCAAGCGCGGCTTTAAGGCCGGTTTGAGGCTTGCCACGTCCCTGTTCGGCCTTTATCGCGACCAGAAGGCAAGAGGCGGGAGCCAATCGCATGGCCGAAGAAAAGCGCAACGGACTGACCTATGCGGATGCGGGCGTCGATATTGATGCCGGCAATGCGATGGTCGATGCGATAAAGCCATTGGTACGGGCCACCGCCCGGCCAGGCGCGGACGCGGTCATAGGCGGATTTGGCGGCCTGTTCGACCTCAAGGCGGCCGGTTTCAAAGATCCCGTCCTCGTGGCTGCCAATGATGGGGTCGGCACCAAAGTGATGATCGCCATCGAAGCTGGCCGACACGAGACGATCGGGATCGATCTCGTCGCCATGAGCGTCAACGATCTCATCGTGCAAGGAGCCGAACCGCTCTTCTTCCTCGATTATTTCGCGACTGGAAAACTCGAGCCGCATGTCGGGGCCGAAGTCGTGAAGGGTATCGCCAAAGGCTGTGTCGAGTCCGGTTGCGCTTTGATCGGCGGCGAGACGGCGGAAATGCCGGGTCTGTACAAAAAGGGCGATTACGATCTCGCAGGATTTGCCGTTGGCGCTGCCGAGCGCGGAACGCTCTTGCCGCGCCCAGATGTGAAAGCGGGAGACATTCTCCTTGGCCTTCCCTCCTCGGGCGTGCATTCGAACGGCTATTCGCTCGTTCGCCGCATCGTCGAACAGAGCGGGCTTACCTATTCATCGGCCTGCCCGTTTGAGCCGGGCAAGACATTGGGCGAAGCCCTGCTTGAGCCGACACGGCTTTATGTGAAGCCCATTCTGGCTGCACTGAAAGCAACAACAGGCATTAAAGCCTTAGCGCATATCACCGGCGGCGGCTTCATCGACAATATTCCGCGCGTGCTTCCCGATGGCCTTGCGGCCCATCTCGATCTAACGGCGATCAAGGTTCCGTCCGTGTTTGGCTGGCTATCGAAAACCGGCGGCGTGGTGCAGGACGAAATGCTGCGTACATTTAATTGCGGCATCGGCATGATCGTCGTCGTCGATCCGGCACAAGAAAAGGCCGTCGCCGATGCGTTTATTGCAGCGGGCGAGCATCCTGTACGCGTTGGTGAATTGCGCGCGCAGGTGGGCGATGCGCGCGTGACGCATCAAGGCCAATTAGCGCTGTAAGATGAAGAAGCGCGTCGGCATCCTCATTTCCGGACGCGGCTCGAACATGGCCGCGATCCTGCAGGCTGCACGCGATCCCGCTTATCCGGCTGCCATCGCGTGTGTGATTGCAAACCGTCCCGATGCGAAAGGGCTTCAGACGGCACGCGCCGAAGGAATCCCCGCGCTCTGCATCGATCACACGAGTTTTCCATCGCGCGAAACCTTCGAAGACGAAGTCCATCGCGCGCTTGTCGAACATCAAACGGATTTTGTCGCGCTCGCCGGTTTCATGCGCGTGCTGACACCACATTTCATCACACGCTGGGACGGGCGGCTCCTCAACATCCATCCTTCGCTGTTGCCGTCCTTCAGGGGCCTGCACACCCATGAGCGGGCGCTCGAAGAGGGCGTGAAGCTGCATGGCTGCACCGTCCATTTCGTCGTACCGGAACTCGATGCCGGACCGATCATCGCGCAAGGCGCTGTCGCAGTGTGGCCGGATGACACGCCTGATCGCCTCGCTGCCCGGGTGCTGGCCGTCGAGAATGCCCTTTATCCGCGTGTTGTCGGCGCCATGGCGGCGGGGCGGATCACCCTTAGGGACGGGCGTGCGGATGTGGACGGGGCCATTCCCGATACCAGCCTCGTCTCGTTCGCCTAACCCCGCTTGTGAGCTTTCCCGGCCTTGGCTATAAGCCGCGCCAAGGTCCATTCCGGACATAAGACGCCCGAAAGCAAAAGAGAGCACAATGGCCATCCAGCGCACCTTTTCGATCATCAAGCCCGACGCCACCGAGCGGAACCTGACCGGCGCGGTCAATGCCGTGATCGAAAAGGCGGGTCTGCGCATCGTTGCACAGAAGCGGATCCACATGACCCGCCAACAGGCCGAGACCTTCTATGCCGTGCATAAGGAACGCCCCTTCTTCGGCGAATTGGTCGACTTCATGGTCTCTGCGCCGGTCGTGGTGCAGGTGCTCGAAGGCGACAATGCAATCGCGAAGTATCGCGATGTGATGGGCGCCACCAACCCGGCCAATGCGGCCGAAGGCACGATCCGCAAGCTGTTTGCGAAGTCGGTCGGCGAGAACTCGGTCCATGGTTCGGACGCTCCGGAAACCGCAGCGCTCGAAATCGCGCAGTTCTTCGCCGGCAACGAAATCGTCGGCTAAGGTCGTTTATTCCTTTCGAAAGCCCTCGCGGAAACGCGGGGGCTTTTTTTATGGCGTTGTGTCCTGAAAGGGCGCAGCTTCACCGTGCGGAGGCGGGGGACCCCTCCCCAAATCGCGCGTGCGCCTATAAGGTTCTCATCTCTGCATCAGGTCCCCTGCCCGCCATGAACGCTCCGGTCAAAGTTGAACGCCTGAACTCCACCTGCCCGCATGATTGCCCTTCGGCCTGCGCGCTCGAGGTCGAGGTGATCGAGGGACAACGCATCGGGCGCGTCTATGGCGCGAAGGAGCAGACCTACACGGCGGGTGTGATTTGCGCGAAGGTCGCGCGCTATTCCGAACGCATCCATCATCCCGAGCGCCTGCTCTATCCGATGAAGCGCAGCGGCCCTAAGGGTTCAGGCCAATTCACCCGCATCTCATGGGATGAGGCGCTCAGCGAAATCGTGTCGCGCTTCAACGCGATTGAGGCCGAATATGGCGCGCAGGCGATCTGGCCTTATTATTATGCGGGCACGATGGGGCTCGTGATGCGCGACGGCATCAACCGTCTGCGCC
This sequence comes from Hyphomicrobiales bacterium, assembly GCA_027488155.1. Lineage (GTDB taxonomy): Bacteria > Pseudomonadota > Alphaproteobacteria > Rhizobiales > Beijerinckiaceae > TNE-4. Next base: position 6,476 of record JAIYCE010000075.1, read on the forward strand.
ACGCCAAAAAATATTCCGGCTTCTTTTCCACGATCTGCATCAATCTCGCTTGGCCCGGTTACATCGCCGCAACAGGCAAGCTCGCCGGGCCCGATCCGCGTGAAATGGCAAAAGCCGATTGCGTTGTGATCTGGGGTACGAATCCGGTCTCGACGCAGGTCAATGTGATGACCCACGCGATCCGTGCGCGCAAAGAGCGCGGTGCGAAAATCGTCGTCATCGACATCTATCGCAATGGCACGATTGAGCAGGCCGATATGGGCTTGGTACTCAAGCCCGGCACAGATGGTGCGCTCGCTTGCGCGGTGATGCACATTCTTTTCCGCGACAATCTTGCCGACCGCGAATTTCTCGCACGCTTTTCCGATTGTCCCGATGAACTTGAAGCGCATCTCAAGACGCGCACGCCGGAATGGGCGGCGGCGATCACCGGCCTCAGCGTGCAGGAGATCGAAGATTTCGCGCGTCTCGTCGGAACGACCAAGAAAACCTATTTCCGCTTGGGCTATGGTTTTTCGCGCCAACGCAATGGTGCGGTGAACATGCATGCTGCCACCTCCATCGCTACCGTCACTGGCGCTTGGCAATATGAAGGCGGTGGCGCATTCCACAACAATGGCGGCATTTTCAAACGCGACAAAAGGCTGATCGAAGGGCTCGATTTTGTCGACCCTTCGATCCGAAAACTCGATCAATCGAAAATCGGGCGCGTGCTCACTGGCGATGCTGAGGCACTCTTCAACGGCCCACCGGTGAAGGCGCTTTTTATCCAGAACACCAATCCGATGAATGTCGCGCCCGAGCAGAGGCTGGTGCGGAAGGGTTTTGCGCGCGCGGATCTCTTCACCGTGGTGCATGAGCAATTCATGACCGAAACAGCGCAGATGGCCGACATCGTGCTGCCTGCAACGATGTTCCTTGAGCACGACGATTTCTATTATGGCGGCGGGCACCAATATGTGAGCCTTGGGCCGAAACTGATCGAGGCTCCGGGGGAATGCCGCTCCAATCACGATGTGATCTGCGATTTAGCGGAGCGGCTTGGCGTGGGCGATCTGCCCGGCTTCCGCATGACGCCGCAAGAACACATCGATGCAGGGGTAAAACCAGCAGGCCAATCCTATGCCGAATTGGCGATGAAAAAATTCATCGATTGCCAGCCGGAGTTCGAAGTCGCCCATTATCGCAATGGCTTTGCATGGCCCGATGGCAAATTCCGCTTCAAGCCTGATTGGGCGAATGTGCCCTTCGCCAATAATGGTCCGATGGGGCCGTTCGATCGCCTACCATCCCTCCCTGATCATTGGGATGTGATCGAGGATGCGACGGAGACCTATCCGTTCCGGCTAGCGACATCGCCCGCTCGCAATTTTCTCAACTCGACCTTCACCGAGACGCCGACATCGCGCCAGCGCGAAGAACGGCCAACCGTGCGTATTCATCCGCAAGATGCAGCGGAGCATGGCATTGCCGAAGGCGATCTCGTGCGGCTCACCAATGAGCGCGGCAGTGTCCGCCTTCATGCGCTTCTTTCTGATGGCCTGAAACGCGGCGTATTGATCGCGGAAAGCATCTGGCCGAATGCAGCCCATGTCGATGGCGAGGGCATCAACGCCCTGACAGGGGCCGATAGCCCTGCCCCCTTCGGCGGCGCGGCCTTCCATGACAATCGGGTCGCGTTGACCAAAGGATAGATTGGGGCTTGCCATCAGGCTGCCCTCTCCCGCATGAAGAACGCGTTTGGGTGTGCATTAAAGGGGGGCGTGGAATGAAATCCGCTCTAATTCTGATTGTGTCCTTAGGTCTGACTTCGGCGGCTTTTGCCGGGGCGAGTTCATCCAATGTGCCGCCGCCGGATGAAGCGACCAAAACCATCAACCGCGCCGGCATCCAAGATCGCGCGCTCAAGGGCTGCGTTGCTCTGCAGAAAAAAATGGCCGCAGTCCCGGTCGAGCTAATTGATCGTGGCTGCTCCTGTTATGCCAGTCGTACGGTGCAGCGCATGTCGAACCGGGAAGTCGACGCTTTCCGTCAAACGGGCTATTTCAACGATGAAACTCGCGAACGCGCGTTCAAGGCGCTTGATGCCTGCGGATTGAAGCGGCCAGCTTGATTTTTGGGGCTCGGCATCAAGCCATTATGGTGAGGGTCGCGCCTCACCCCCCTTGATCCTGCCCGCCAGCTCAGCCACAAGCGGGCATGCTCCACATCAACGATCTCACTTATCGGCTCGGGCCGCGCCTCCTGTTCGACAAGGCAACAGTCGCTATCCCAGATGGCGCAAGGGTGGGCTTTGTCGCGCGCAACGGGACCGGGAAGACGACGCTCTTCCGGCTGATCCGGGGAGAGATCGGGTCCGAAGGCGGCTCAATCACGCTCGGTAAGGGGCTAAGGATCGGTTCAGTGGCGCAGGAAGCGCCCGCAGGGCCAGAGACGCTGCTAGAGGTCGTGCTCGCTGCCGATACCGAACGTGCGACGCTTTTGGACGAAGCGGAGACCGCGACCGACCCGCATCGCATTGCGGAAATCCAGACCCGGCTTGCCGATATCGGCGCCCATGCGGCCCCTGCCCGCGCCGCTGCCATCCTGCACGGCCTTGGTTTCGATGCCGAAGCACAAGCACGGCCTTGCTCATCTTTTTCTGGCGGCTGGCGGATGCGCGTTGCACTCGCCGCAATCCTCTTCTCCGAACCCGATCTCTTGCTGCTCGACGAGCCGACGAACTATCTCGATCTCGAAGGCACACTCTGGCTGATGGATTACCTCGCGCGGTATCCGCACACGCTCATCATCATCAGCCATGACCGTGATCTGCTCAATCAATCGGTCGACCAAATCCTGCATCTCGACCAAGGCAAGCTAAAGCTTTGGGGCGGCGCTTACGACCGTTTCGAAAAACTGCGCGCCGAGGAACAGGCGCTGCAACTCAAGATGAAAAAGAAGCAGGAGGACGAACGCCGTCACCTCCAATCCTTCATCGACCGCTTCAAGGCCAAGGCGACGAAGGCGCGGCAAGCGCAGTCCCGCGTCAAACGGCTTGAGAAAATGCAACTCATCGCTGCTCCGATCGACAGCGAAGTTCTGCCCTTCCATTTCCCCTCGCCCGAACGGCCTCTTGCACCGCCTATCATTGCCATGGAAGGCGCAAGTGCGGGCTATGGCGACAAGCCAGTCTTATCAAAGCTCGATCTCGTGATCGCGGACGATGACCGCATCGGCCTTCTTGGGTCGAACGGCAATGGGAAATCCACTTTTGCCAAACTCGTCGCGGGCAAGCTCACGGCGATGGATGGTATGGTGCGGCGCTCATCCAAATTGAAAGTTGGCTATTTCGCCCAGCATCAGCTCGACGAACTCAATCCGCAGGCAACGCCCGTCGCGCATGTGCGAGAATTGTTGCCCGATGCCACTGAAGCGCAGGTGCGTTCGCGGGCCGCGCAGATGGGCTTCCCGGCAAACAAGGCCGACACGCCGGTTGCCAATCTTTCGGGCGGTGAAAAGGCGCGGCTCATGATGGGGCTTGCCGCCTTCGACGCGCCGCATCTTCTGATCCTAGATGAACCAACCAACCATCTCGACATCGATAGCCGCACCGCTTTGATGGAAGCAATCAACGATTATGAGGGCGCAGTAATCCTCATCTCGCATGATCGCTTTCTGCTCGAGGCTTGCGCGGATAGGTTGTGGTTCGTTGGCGGCGGCCGCGTGAAACCGTTCGATGGCGATCTCGACGCTTATCGCAGCCTCGTGCTGGAAGGCGAGTCCTCCCAAGGCGTTGCATCGAAATCCTCGAAGAATGAGTCCGCGACTTCACAGGCCGATTCACGTCGCGCTGCGGTTGAAAAGCGGCAGGCCTTGGCACCACTCAAAAAGAAGATCGAAGCAGCCGAGCAGAAGATGGCAAAATTGACCGAGCTTCTCGCCCGTGTCGACGAGGCGTTGCAAGCGCCTGACGCTTTTATCAAGGATCCGGCCAAAGCGGCGCAGCTGTCGGGCCAGCGCGCCGAACTCGAAAAGACATTGATGAGTGTCGAAGAAGAATGGCTCACGCTGTCTGCCGATTATGAATCAGCGGTTTGAGACTCGCACGAAAGCGCGCCAACCAAGAAACGCCGCCATTGCAAGCGATAAAAGTGCCAATATCTGCAGCGCTCCGCCATAACCGAACAGCGCGATCAATCCGGTAATCGGCAGCGGCATCCACAACAGGCCTACGTTGAATACGGCATTGAAAAGCGCCTGCGGCCCGGCCCGTTCGGAGGGATTAAGACCCTCACTGATCCACGCCGAGAGAACGGGATAGACGACTGAATAACCCGAGCCGAACAGCATGCCACAGCCTGCAACTGCGAAAGGATGCTGGACCTGCACGAGCAGTGTATAGGCGAGCGCCATCACGCTTATGCCGACCGAGACGACGAGGCGAGGATCAAGCTTTTGGAAAAAGCCAAGCCCTATAAAGCGTGTCGAGAAAATGCCGATCGTCATCGCGACGAAATACCATGCAATCGATACGCCCTTCGCATGCAGGAAGGGTGTCATGTAAGAGGCGAGAAATCCGAATAACGCGCCGGAGACGAAGATCGCCACAAGCGGAATTCGGCGGCTCGGTGTCAGCGCCTCCCCAAGCGCAAGCCCGCCTGCCGCGGGCGGTTTCGCCAAAGGCCGCATCAAAAATAGCAACCCGAGGCCCAGCAAAGCGGGGATGACACCCAAAACGAACATGAGCTGTGCGCCGCCATGACCGAGCACGAATTCCGCAAAGAGCGGACCGCCCGCTTGTGCCAGCGGTGCCATCGACGAAAACAGGCCGAGCAAATAGATGAAACGTGGCCCCGTGATCCGACTCTGCGCATAGGTGAAGAGCGGCGCAAACATCAGGCCGTAACCGATTCCCCAAGTCAGCCGCGAGACAAGAGCCGGCCAGAATGAATCTGCTGTGACCGCGAGGCTCATGAAACCGGCGGCCATGATCGCGGTTCCCCACCGGGCCGAGCCCAAGCTGCCAAGCCATGTTGCTATCTTGCCGGTGAACAATGTGACGATGACAACCGGCACGCCATAGAGCGACAGAAGAATGCCGATGTCAGAGAGTGGCAATCCATGCTGCTGAAAGGCGGTCGACAACAGGGCCGCCTGCGCATTCATAAAAAAGATCAGGAAGGTCGCCAGACCGAAAAGGATGTATTCGACGCGTGCGCGCGGATCGATGAAATCGCCGCTCTGAAAAAACGGCATCAGCGTACGATCTTGATCAGGCGATTATCCGAGAAGAGGAACACGGCTTTGCCGATCGGCTCCATATAGAGCATGGTTGTTTCGCGGCGCGATGTGGAACTCGACCCGGTCTGGACGGAGAGCGGCGCGCCCTTGATAGCAACGATCTCGCATTCCGTCATGCCGAGCAGCCCTTCATCGGGCTTGTTGCGGAACAAGGCCGGGTCAATGGAAATGGTGGCGGAGCATTTGCCATCTTCGCCGACCACGGCCTCTGTTGTCGCGGCGCGCACCGAGACAGTTTTCTCGTTGACGAAGCCCGTCGCCTGCATGGCACAGCCGCCCAAAAGCGCAGCGGTGAAAGCGAGAGCGGTGTAACGCACAGATATCATCGTCATGCTTTCTTGTTCCAGCGGCCGTCTTCGTCCTGCTGCCAATAAGTACCCGCAAGGCCCATGCCTTTGAGCGTCTTCCAATGGTCGCGCGCTTCGGCGACAGCATCATCGTCATGGCCGTCGAACATGATGACGACGCGCTCATAAGCGGCAATGTCTTCCGGCAAGGGTGCGCGCTCCACGAGGAAGCGGATGGCGGCACCATTCGGATTATCTGCACCGCCTGATATGACCACAGGTTCATCGGGGCCTGCCTCGCTCTCCACCGCATGGGGCAAGAAGGACGCGTCATCATAAGTCCAGAGCAGCGCATCGAGCGCCGGGATACGCTCGGGATTGCCAGACTGGATGACGACCTTCCACCCGCGCCCGAGCGATTTCTCGACAAGCGGCGGCAGCACCGCGTCGAGCGGCTGGCGGGTCAAATGGTAGAAGAGAATCTCGGCGGGCATGATGCCAGTTTGGCCTGATTGGGCCGGATTGTCATGTTGAGGCCTCGCATGGCGGGGATGCGGACGAGGGGTTCACCCTCCCCCTCTTCATTGCGAGGAGCATCGCGACGAAGCAAGCCATCTGTCAGCGTGCTCCATGCCCGACATGGATTGCCGCGTCGGGCTAAAGCCCTCATCGCAATGAAGAGCATAAATTCTAAGAATAGAGCGCCACTGAAAACGGGTGGCGGAATCTCGGCGCCCCTGTCAAACACGCCCCATGAACACGACCGCCCCGCGCCTCGACCTCACCTCTGCTCTCTTGCTCCTGTTTCTCTCGTTGCTGTGGGGCGCTTCGTTCCTTTTCGCCAAGATCGCTGTCGGCGCGATCCCGGTCTTCGTGGCTTTGGCCGCGCGCGTGATGATCGGTGCAGCCAGTCTCGGCCTTTATCTCATCGTCACCCGCCATGAATTACCGCGCGAACTCCGCATTTGGCGCATGTTCCTGTTCATGGGTGTGTTCAACAATGCCATTCCTTTCGCGCTCCTTTTCTGGGCACAGACCGAAATCACCGCCGGCCTTGGTGCCATCCTGAATGCGATGACGCCGATCTTCACGCTCATCGTCGCTCATGTTCTCACGCGTGATGAGAAAATCACGCGCGATAAGCTCATTGGGATCGGGATTGGATTTTGCGGCGTCGCTGTTCTCGTCGGGCCATCTTTGCTGCTTGATCCAGGCCGCGCGGCGCTCGCCAAGCTCGCCTGCATCGCAGCCTCCGTATCTTATGGATTTGCGAGCGTTTTCGGCCGTCGGTTTGCGCGTGAAGGCGTGTCACCCTTGTCAGCCACGTTTGGGCAGATCGTCACATCGACCCTCGTGATCTTTCCTATTGCGCTTTTTTTCCATCCGGTCGCAACGCTGGCTGCGGCTCCCGTCGAAGTCTATCTCGCGCTTCTCGGCCTAGGGATCGTATCGACGGCTTTCGCCTATGTGCTGTTTTATAAAATTCTGGCGCGCGCAGGTGCCACCAATGTCTCACTCGTCACTTTGCTCGTGCCGGTGAGCGCCACGATCCTCGGTGCACTTGTGCTGGACGAAACGCTAACGCCGATGCAGGGCCTCGGCATGGCCCTGATCAGCATCGGATTGCTCGTCATGGATGGGCGGATCATCAAAGCTATCCGCACTATTTAGGCGCTTTCGTCATTGCGAGACGCAAAGCGACGAAGCAATCCATCTGTCAACGCGCATGATGACTGTTATGGATTGCCGCGTCGGCCTACGGCCTCCTCGCAATGACGAGAGCGCTTTACTCCACTTCGTAATGATCGCGCACGAGACGATCGAGCAGGCGCACGCCCCAGCCCGATGACCATGATTGATTGACATCTGACGCGGGCGAACCCATGGCGGTGCCTGCAATATCGAGATGCACCCACGGCACATCTTCGACGAAACGTTGCAGGAACTGCGCCGCCGTAATTGCGCCACCGAAACGGCCGCCTGTATTCTTCATGTCGGCAAATTTCGAGTCGATCATTTTGTCGTAGGCTTTGCCGAGCGGCATGCGCCAGACATGTTCACCCGTCTCCTGCCCAGCCTTCGTCAGGCGTTCGGCGAGTTCATCATTGTTGGAGAACATGCCCGCATTGTCTTGGCCCAGTGCGACCATGATCGCGCCGGTGAGGGTTGCGAGGTCGATCATGAATTGCGGCTTGAAGCGATCCTTCGTGTACCAAAGCACATCGGCGAGAACGAGACGGCCCTCGGCATCGGTGTTGATGATCTCAATCGTCTGGCCCGAAAGCGAGGTCACGATATCGCCGGGGCGCTGCGCGTTTCCGTCGGGCATATTCTCAACGAGCCCGATCACGCCAATCGCATCGACCTTAGCTTTACGCGCGGCAAGCGCATGCATGAGACCGACGACGCAGGCCGCGCCCGCCATGTCGCCCTTCATGTCTTCCATGCCGCCGGCGGGTTTGATTGAGATGCCGCCCGTGTCGAAGCAGACGCCTTTCCCGATGAAGGCGATGGGCTTGTCCTTCGACCCTTTTTTCGCGCCGTTCCAGCGCATAATAGCGACGCGGCTGTCGCGTTCGGAGCCTTGGCCAACACCAAGCAAAGCGCGCATCCCAATCTTCTCAAGCTTCTTGCCGTCGAGAATTTCGACTTCGACACCGAGCTTTTCGAGTTCTGCTGCACGACGACCAAATTCAGCCGGATAGAGAACATTCGGCGGTTCGTTGACGAGATCGCGCGCAAGCTCGACACCATCAGCGACCCCGCTCTCGCCAGCCCAAACCTTCTTCGCAGCGGACGGATCATTGGTCGCAATCGTGACGGCGAGATCGCCTTTCGGCGCGTCATCATCCTTCTTCGATTTGTAGCGGTCGAAGCTATAGGCGCGCAGGCGCAACCCCACGGCAAAACCGGCGGCAGCCTCGGGCGTTTCGTTGAAGCCCTTGGGCCCGGTGAAGAGGATCGTCGCGTTCTTGGCCTTGCCAAGGGCGCCCTTTACAGCCCCACCCAGCATGACAGGATCGACCTTGGCGCGGTCCTCGATCTTGCCGGTACCGGCCAGAATCACCCGATCGGCGTCGAGGCCGGCGGGAGCCGAGAGGATCAGGGTCGATTTCGGCTTACCTTTAAAGCCTTCGGCGGCAGTGGCCTTCTTTACGGCCGCCTCGAATTCGGCTGGCCATTTCGCCTTCCCGATCTGCGGCAGAACGAGGTCGTCACCAACAAAGAGGACGAGCGTCCCCTGTTTCGGCAAAGCGGGGGCAGCGAAGTCGATTTTCACGCGAGGCATGGGGCATCTCCGATTCAGCAGCACCTATGGTCATCCGAACGCTGGCGTGGAGCAAGAGGGGCCGAACCGACGGGGTGAAAAAGGAGCCTGCACAACCGTGGCGTGGTTGCCCCTTGAACCATAAAAGTTTACCGATATTCCAGAATGACGCTTCTTTTTCGCTATATATTCAGGATCGCCGCGACGGCGTTTGTGATGACGCTTGCCGTCCTCACGGCCGTTATCTGGCTCAGTCAAGCCTTGCGCGAATTCGACCTGATGACGGCCAAGGGGCAAAGCGTCTTGATCTTCCTCATGGTCACTGGCCTATCAATCCCCGCGCTGATCGCCATTATCGGCCCTGTCGCGCTTTTCATCGCCACGCTTTACGCGCTCAATCGGCTCAATGGCGACAGTGAACTCGTTGTGATGAGCGCTTCGGGCCTTTCGCCTAGCGCCACCTTCCGGCCCTTTCTCGCCCTGACGCTGCTCGCGACGGCGCTCGTCGCATGGATGACAATCTGGGCGATGCCGTCGAGCTTTCGCGGCTTACGCGATCTTGTGACTAAAGTGCGCGCCGATTTCGTATCCAACGTGGCGCGTGAAGGACAATTCATCAATCTCGATCAAGGAATCACCTTTCATTATCGTGAGCGTGCAGGTGATGCTCTGCTTGGCATTTTTATGCAGGATCGCCGCGATCCCGATAAAAGCATTGTCTATATTGCCGAGCGCGGTCAGGCCGTGGACGTGAATGGCACGCCCTATCTGGTGTTGGAGCAAGGTGTGGTCCATCGCGAGAAGGGCGATGGCGGCGATGCTAGCGTGATCAGCTTCCAACGCTATGCGATTGACCTCGGCCAGTTCGGCCCGGATGGCGACATCATCACCTATAAGCCGCGCGAACGTTCGACATTCGAGTTGTTGAAACTCGATCCGAACGATCCCTATGTGAGAGCACAACTTGGTCGTTTTCGTGCTGAATTGCACGACAGAGTGGCCGCTCCGCTCTATGCCCTTGCGTTCGTCGCCATCGCGTTCGCCGCGCTCGGCAGTCCACGCACAACGCGACAGGGACGCGGCGTGGCAACCGGGATGGCGGTGCTGTCCGTCCTTGTGTTGCGCATCGCCGGATTCGCGATCTCGACACTCATTGTGCGTTCGCCTGCCTCAGTCCCGCTGGCCTATATCCTGCCGATCGGTGCCACCATGATGGCGCTCGGCTTTGCATTCATGCCGCCGCTGCGCCGGCGCAGCGTGAATGGCAGCGCGTCGCTCAAGGCAGGGGTCTGACATGATCGGCGGAACCCTCGGGCTTTATTTTGGCTGGCGCTTCCTGCTGACAGTCGCCGGCGTCTTCGCCACCGTGTTCCTGCTGATCTATACGATCGACTTCGTGGAACTGATGCGGCGCGCCGGGGAAACCCCGCAGGCAAGCACCGCCCTGCTCGCCAAGCTTGCGCTCTACCGCACACCTGCGGTCGCCGAGCAGATCTTGCCCTTCGCTATGCTGTTTGGCGCAATGATCGCGTTGCTCAACCTGTCGCGGCGGCTCGAACTCGTGGTCGCACGGGCGGCCGGGATCTCGGCTTGGCAATTCCTCACCCCGCCCATCCTGGTGGCACTGTTGCTCGGCATTGCCGTGGTTACAATTTACAACCCGGTCTCGGCACGGTTGAAGCAACGGGCGCTGACCATTGAGACAACCGTACTGGGTAAGGGCCAAACCCAGACCGGCAAAGACCTCTGGATCCGCCAGCGCTCGACCGATGGGCAGGCGATCATCCGTGCGGACAGGTCGTCAGGGTCCGGGGCGACACTGGGTCAGGTCTCAGTTTTCGAATTTGACAAGGCCGGCGCGTTTATTGCGCGCATCGAGGCGCGGCAAGCGGAATTGAAAGATGGTTACTGGGAATTAACCGATGCCAGACTGACCCGGCCGGGCGTTCCGCCCGAGTCGTTCGAGCGCTATTTGGTCGCCACCAACCTTTCTGCCGAGCAGGTACGCGAAAGTATTCTGGCCGCCGATACGATCCCTTATTGGGACTTGCCCCAGGCGATCGAAAGCATGCAACGAGCAGGTTTTGATCCAACACGATATATGATGCAATTTCAGACACTTACGGCACGACCCTTACTTTTTGTGGCGATGGTCCTCGTGGCCGCCTCGGTGTCGTTGCGGTTCTTCCGTTTCGGCGGGGTCGCCCAGATGGTTCTCTATGGTATCGGGGCGGGCTTCATGCTCTATGTTGCAACGAAATTGGTCGAGGATTTGGGTACTTCCGGTTTGTTGTCGACAAGCGTTGCCGCATGGTCACCTGCTGTGATTGGGAGTTTGCTCGGGACCCTTGCTCTGTTGTATCAAGAAGATGGCTAAAACGGCTCACTGAACGGGCCGCCACTGGTGAATTTTATGACCCTGCGACGTCTCGCACGGAACGCGTCGGCGTTATTGCTCGGCTGTGGCCTCGTGCTTCAGACGGCCAATCTCTTTGCCGAAACGATGACGGAGCGGCTCGCGCGCAAAACGCAGGGCAAGCCCGCCGCACAGGGCGATAAAGACAAGATGCTCGTCGAGGCCGACGAGATCGTTTACGACAGTGACAAGAACACGATCTCGGCTGTCGGCAATGCCCACCTCTACTATCAGGGCAAGGTGCTGGAAGCCGACCGCGTTGTTTACAACCGCGAAAACAAGCAGGTGAGCGCAGTCGGCAAGGTGCGCTTGACCGAGCCGGGCGGACAGGTCGTCACCGGCGACAAAATCCAACTGACCGACGATTTCAAAGACGCCTATATCGACTCGCTGCGGATGACCACGCCGGACAAGACGCGCCTTTCGGCGCCACGCGCCGAGCGTGAGGGTGGCGAGACGACCGTTTTCGAACGTGCGATCTACACCGCATGCGAGCCATGCAAGGACGATCCGGCCAAGCCGCCCTTCTGGCAAGTTCGTGCCGCCCGTATCATCCACAAGAACACGGAGCGCCGCGTCTATTACGAAAATGCGACGATCGAGTTCGCGGGCGTTCCGATTGCGTGGGTGCCCTATTTCTCGGCACCCGATTCAACGGTGAAACGCGAGAGCGGTTTCCTCGCCCCGCGCTTCATCGCATCGTCAGCACTGGGTTATGGTGTGCAGACGCCGTACTTCTTCAATCTTGCGCCGAATTACGATGTCACCTTCCGCCCGACCTTTCTGACCAATCAGGGCGTTCTGGGCGATCTCGAATGGCGCCACCGTCTTGAGACGGGCTCATACGCCATTCGTGCGGCAGGCATCTATCAGCTCAATCCGTCGAGCTTCTCGCAACCGCCTTTCGGTGCGGGCAATAAGGATTTCCGCGGCTCGATCGAGACTTACGGCAAATTCCTGATCAACGAGCAATGGCGTTGGGGCTGGGACCTCGCCATGATGACGGACAAATGGTTCTTGAAGAACTATAAAGTCCCGAGCCCGTCGATCACGCAATATGGCACGTCGAATTTTCAGGAATCGACTTCGACGCTTTACCTGAACGGCCAAGGCGATCGCAGCTATTTCAATGCGCAAGCCTATTATTTCCGCGTGCTGAGCTATGCCGATTGGCAGAAGCGCCAGCCCGTCGTTCCCGATGTTATCGATTACGATAAGACGTTTCAGGGCCCGGGCGTGATCAAGGGCGATTGGAACCTGTCGTTCAATACCGCAACGCTCGTGCGTCAACAGACCGACTTCACCAGCACAGTCACGGCCAATGGTACGCCCGGAGCCTATTATTTCCCAATGGCGAATACCGCACTCTATTCGACCTGTGCACCGGGACAATACAATCCTCAAAATTGCATCGTACGCGGCCTCGCCGGCACCTATTCGCGCGCCACTGCTGCAATCGACTGGAAGCGCACTGTGATTGATCCGCTCGGCATGTCGTGGACGCCATTCGGATTCATCCGCGGCGACGTTGCGACGGCACAGGTTTCGACATCCGGCGTGTTCAACCAATTTCTATCGAACTTCATGGACACGTCGGGCGCAGGCCTGACACGCGGCATGGCCGGTGCCGGTATGACGTGGCGCTATCCCTTCATCGGGCGGCTCAGCGGGACCACGCATGTGATCGAGCCGGTGGCGCAGATTATCGCGCGACCGAACGAAACCGGCATTCGCCAATTCCCGAACGAAGACGCCATCTCGCTAATCTATGACGATTCAAACCTGTTCTCGGTGAACAAGTTCACCGGCTATGACCGCATCGAAGGCGGCACGCGCGCGAATGTCGGCCTCAATTATACGATGCAATTCGATAGCGGCGGCTACATCAATGCGCTGGTGGGGCAATCCTATCAGGTCTCCGGCATGAACTCGTTCAGCCAGTTTTCGCTGACGCGCACGGGCCTTGAATCGGGTCTCGACACCGTCAATTCCGATTATGTCGGCCGCGTTCAATATACGCCGATGAACGGCTTCAACGTGATTGCGCGCGGTCGCTTCGATGTGAACGATTACGCGCCTAAAGCGCTTGAAGTGCAAAGCGCTTATTCGTTCAACAGCTATCTCGCTGCAACCGTGGCTTGGGCGCGCTATGCCGCGCAGCCCTTGCTCGGTGTCTTCAACACGCGCAACGGCTTTGTGACAGGCTTAACCGTGCGGCCCGATCCGAATTGGTGGCTATCGGGTTCACTCTCCTTCGATCTGGCACGCTATCAGCGCGATAATGGCTTCCCGCAGGCTGTTGGCAATTCTGATCCTTGGCCATCGATTCCGGGCTTCGCGATCGGTGCCGGCTACAAGGATGAATGCACGACCATCGGTGTCACCTACAGCAACACGTCGGGCAGCTCACAAGGCATCACCACAGGCCGCGTGCAAAGCGTGATGCTACGTCTCGAATTGCGCACGCTCGGCGGTGCGACCATCAGCCAAAGCACAAGCGCCATGGACAGCAGTTCTGCGAATTGATGACGAAGCGCCCTCTCCTCCTGACACAGGGCGATCCGCATGGCATCGGTCCCGAAATCGCGCTGAAAGCATGGGCGCGCCGGCATGAGGACGATCTTGCACCTTTTGCCTTGATCGGCGATCCGGATGTATTCACACGGGCCGCGCGCGCACTCGATCTGGCCGCGCCTTTGCGCGAAGCTGCGCCTGCGGAGGTGGCTGACCTTTTCGACCGCCATATTCCGCTGATACAGATTTCCGGCGTGACGCCCGAAGCCGTCACGGTACAGGCAATTGCCGATGCAGTGCGTCTCATTCGTCGCGGCGAAGCGCGTGCCGTTGTAACGAATCCGATCACCAAAGCCGCGCTCTACAAGACAGGCTTTGCCTATCCCGGCCACACGGAATTTCTGGGTGCGCTGGCGGAGGATTTATGGGGCGTGCCGACGCATCCCGTGATGATGATCTGGTCGGAGCTTCTGGCCGTCGTGCCGATCACGATTCATGTACCGGTTTCCGACGTGCCGCATCTTCTCACACGCGACCTTGTGATCGAGACGGCGCGCATCGTTGCGCGCGACATGCGGGAGAAATTTGGCCTCGCTAAGCCGCGTCTTGCACTTGCAGGCCTCAATCCTCATGCAGGCGAAGGCGGGACAATCGGACGCGAGGACGAAGACGTATTGCGGCCTGCTATCGAAACATTGCAGGCCGAAGGCATCGCGATTGTCGGGCCGCTCTCGGCTGATACGATGTTTCATGCCGAGGCGCGCAAAGCCTATGATGTGGCGCTATGCCCAACGCATGATCAGGCGCTGATCCCAGCCAAGACGCTGGCCTTCGACGAGGGCGTGAATGTAACGCTGGGTTTGCCTTTCATCCGGACGTCGCCCGACCATGGCACAGCGCCCGATATCGTCGGCAAAGGTCTCGCGCGGCCGACAAGTCTGATCGCTGCTTTGAAACTTGCGGCGCGTCTACAGCCATGAGCATCGACACACTGCCGCCTCTGCGCGAAGTGATCGCCGAGCATGGGCTCGCGGCCAAAAAATCGCTCGGGCAAAACTTCATTCTCGATCTCAATCTCACTGCGAAAATCGCGCGTGCAGCAGGTCCGCTTGAGGGTGTCACCGTGCTCGAGATCGGACCCGGACCCGGCGGGTTGACGCGCGCGCTTCTCGCTTGTGGCGCAAAGCGCGTTGTCGCAGTCGAGCGGGACGAACGATGTCTCGCAGCGCTTGCAGCCATCGTCGCGCATTATCCCGGCCGTCTCGACGTGATTGCCGGCGACGCGCTCGAAACCGATTTCAATGCGCTCGGGCTTACAGGACCCGTTCGCATTGTTGCCAACTTACCTTACAATATCGGCACGCTTTTGCTGACGCGCTGGTTGACGCCCGCATCATGGCCGCCCTTCTGGGATAAAATGGTTTTGATGTTTCAACGCGAAGTGGCCGAGCGGATCGTCGCCACGCCCGAGCAGCGCAATGATTATGGACGCCTCGCCGTTTTGTGCGGTTGGCGCGCTCAAGCAAAGATTTTGTTCGATGTGCCGCGTTCGGCGTTTACGCCACCGCCGAAAGTCACGAGCGCCATCGTGCAGCTTTCGCCGCTGGATGCGCCCTTATCCTGCGATCAGGACGATCTGGCGCGCGTGACGCAGGCAGCCTTTGGCCAACGCCGCAAAATGCTACGCCAAAGCCTCAAGCCACTCGGCATCGATCCGGCCATGTTGTGTGAAAGCGCGGGTCTCGATGCGACAGCACGCGCCGAGACGATCCCGGTCGAAGGCTTTGTCGCACTCGCCAATGCGTGGCGACAGGCGCGTTCAAAGATGGGCCAAAAGGCCTGAGACAAATTTCGGCAACCCGATCTGTCTTTCGCGCTTTAGGCGTTCGGCGGCGAGAATGGCACGAATTTTTGCGAATGTTGCCTGTAAATCATCATTGACGAGAACGTAATCATAATCGCGCCAACGATCGATTTCATTCTTGGCATTCTTCAAGCGCTGCTGAATGACGGTGGCCGAATCTTCGGCGCGGCGTTCGAGGCGGCGGCGCAGTTCCGGAATCGAGGGCGGCAAGATGAAGATCGACACAACATCATCGGGCGCAGTTTTGCGCACTTGCATGGCCCCTTGATAATCGATGTCGAACAGGATGTCGTTGCCGCCTGCGAGCGCCTTATCGATTTCCTTTCGCGGCGAGCCGTAGAAATTGCCATGCACTTCGGCCCATTCGAGCAGGTCACCGCGATCGCGCATGTCCTTGAATTCGTCTGCTGTCTTGAAAAAATAATGAACGCCATCGACTTCGCTTGGGCGGCGGGGACGGGTCGTGACGGAAATCGACAGAGTAAGGCTCGGCTCTTCATCGCGCAGGAGCTTGGTCAACGTCGTCTTGCCCGCGCCAGAGGGTGAGGACAGGACCAGCATCAGCCCGCGCCGTCCGATTTCAGGATTGCCGAGTTTTTCAATCATGCCACTGCGCCCCACCTCGAATCGTGGCCGGACCATAACGGCTTCGCGCCAGCCGGGCCATAAGATCAGGGAGACAATTGCGGCACTGTTTTCGGACTGTTGAGATCGAAGGTCCGGTTCAAGAGCGGGTCTTTTGCAGTACCCGCAACAGGATCACCTGCTGCACCACCAGCGCTGCCCGGTGCCACACGGTCAACCGGGGCGGGACGCTGCGGAGCCGGTTGGGCGGCTACCGTGGGCGCTGCCTGCGCTGGAGCGGGTGCTGCGGCAGGAGCGGCGGGAGCCGGCGCATTCCGGCTGTTACGTGGCGGCGGTGTTGGCTTTCCCTTGCCCTGCGGAGCCGCCGCTGGGGCAGGAGCGGGCGCAGCAGCCGGTGCGGTCTGCGCTGGGTCGCCTTCCGGTTTCTGCACGGCCATGTCGGGAGCCGGTGCCTGGTCGCGGCGCTCGCCCTCAATCTGGCGCCAGCGCTGGACGTTCCTGTTGTGCTGGTCGAGCGTCTCAGCAAAGACGTGTCCGCCTGTACCGTCGGCAACGAAGAAGAGTTCGCGCGTGCGCGATGGATTGGCGACCGCCTCAAGCGCGGCGCGACCGGGATTGGCAATAGGACCGGGTGGCAGGCCTAGAATCACATAAGTGTTGTAGGGCGTTTCCTGCATGATCTCGTCCCGGCGGATGCCCCGTCCGAGCGTGCCCTTACCGCCCACAAGGCCGTAAACGATCGTCGGATCGGATTGCAGCTTCATGTTGCGGTTGAGACGGTTGATGAAAACACCGGCGACACGCGTGCGCTCGTCAGCCTTACCCGTTTCCTTTTCGACGATTGAGGCGAGAACCACGAGTTCCTGCGGGCTTTTGAGCGGGATATCGGGGCCGCGCCGCTGCCAGACCTCACGCACCACCTTTTGCTGTTCCTGCGCCATGCGATCAAGAAGCTGCTGGCGTGTCATACCGCGCGTGAATTTATAGGTATCGGGCAGCAATGTGCCTTCTTTCGGCGGATTGTTCACCTCACCGACAAGAATGTCGTTTTCCATCAGGCGATCAAGAATCTGCTGCACGGTCAGACCCTCGGGGACCGTGACGGCATGAAGGATCGCCTTGCCCTCGACGAGCGTATTGGCGATGTCGTTGAGGCTGGCATTCTTCTGGAAGAGATATTCGCCCGCTTTGATCTGCGCGGCGCGGCCCGTTGCCTGTAGTCCAGCCATAAACAGCATCGGCGAATCGATGACGCCCTCGCGCGCCAGCTGCTCGGCGACATCGGTCATGCCACCCTTCACGACAACCACCTTGTCGGATGTCAGCGGCCCCGGCGCCATGAAATGGGTATAGCCGAACCACGTTCCTGCCATCCCTAGAAGGCCAAGCACTAGCAGCAGCGACAGAAAGCCCGAGAAGAAATGAACGAAGGTGCGGTCCTTCTTCAACGCTGGAGGCGGGGGTGGCACCGGAACAGGCTGGATGGCCGCATTGGGGCTTTTCGGCACGATACGCCGGAAAAATCCGCGCTTGCCGCTTTCGCCCTCGGGCTTTTCCGCTTCGTTATCGGCCATTGACCGCTGACCTTTCCACTCAGGACCGGAAACGGTCCAACCGTGTGCAAGCTAACCGCGAATATGGCGAAAGGGAGAACCCTCCCCAACCCGCTGCGGCTCCATACGGATTTAGGAAACGCGCCGCATCACTAAGGAGGCATTCGTGCCGCCGAACCCGAACGAGTTCGACAGAACCGTGTCGATTGCCTTCGGCTTGGCCTTGTGAGGCGCAAGATCGATGGCTGTCTCGACCGATGGATGATCGAGATTGAGTGTGGGCGGAACAATATTGTCTCGCATTGCAAGGATCGAGAAAATCGCCTCGATAGCACCCGCTGCGCCAAGAAGATGCCCCGTCGCCGATTTGGTCGACGACATCGCAAGCTTGGCCGCATCCGCTCCGAGAAGCCGCTCTACCGCACGCAATTCGATCTCGTCGCCCATCGGTGTCGACGTTCCATGGGCGTTGATATAGTCGAGTTCGCCCGGCGCAATTTTAGCGCGCTTCAGGGCAGCCTGCATGCAGCGGAACGCACCATCGCCATCTTCTGAAGGCGCTGTGATATGATAGGCATCGCCCGAAAGGCCGTAACCGATCACTTCTGCATAGATTTTGGCACCGCGCGCCTTTGCGTGCTCATATTCTTCAAGCACAACGACGCCTGCGCCCTCGCCCATGACGAAACCGTCGCGGTCCTTGTCATAGGGACGCGAAGCCTGCTGCGGGCGATCGTTGAAGCCGGTCGATAACGCCTTGCAGGCCGCAAAACCCGCAAGCGACAGACGGTTGATCGGCGACTCGGCACCGCCTGCAACCATCACATCGGCGTCGTCCAAAGCGATGAGACGCGCTGCATCGCCGATGGCGTGGGCACCCGTCGAACATGCGGTTACGACTGAATGGTTCGGACCCTTAAGACCATGCGCAATCGAGACATGCCCGGAGATGAGATTGATCAGACGGCCCGGAATAAAGAACGGCGAAATCCGGCGTGGCCCCTTCTCGTGAAGCGTGACGGATGCATCGTAGATGCCGCCAATACCACCAATGCCAGAGCCAATGAGTACCCCGGAGCGGATCTGATCTTCATGGGATTCAGGATGCCAACCGGCATCATCCAGCGCCTGCTTGGCAGCGGCAAAGCCAAAGACAATAAAATCGTCGACCTTGCGCTGCTCCTTCGCCTCCATCCATTGATCGGGATTGAAGGTGGCGCCGTTCGATCCATCCCCGCGCGGAACCTGGCAGGCAATCCGCGCCGGGAGATCGGCAACATCAAAACTAGAAATCGCGGCCGCGCCGCTCTTTCCAGCAATAAGGTTTTTCCACGTCACGTCGACGCCGCACCCAAGCGGCGTCACCATGCCGAGACCCGTCACGACAACCCGTCTCATCTTGCCTGCCCGAAAAGTCGCAACGGGAAATGCGGCTTAAGCCGCTTTCTTTTCCAGGAAGGAAACAGCGTCGCCCACTGTGCGGATCGTTTCGGCCGCATCGTCCGGGATTTCTACGCTGAATTCTTCTTCGAACGCCATGACGAGTTCGACTGTATCGAGGCTGTCTGCGCCCAGATCATCGATAAAATTGGCGCTGTCGATGACCTTCTCCGGCTCCACGCCGAGATGTTCGACCACGATCTTCTTCACCCGATCAGCGATATCGCTCATGACTTCTCCTATCGATGTTCCGTGACGGTCCGCCACTTGATGCGAACCGCTCCCCCGGTCGAAGACCCTGCCCGCAGGCCTCAAGCACTCGCGACCGAAATTTCCTGCCCCAAACGCCGCAAACCGGCGCGGACGTCAAGTCCCCCGCACGCTGCGAAAAAGCGATTAACACACTTTCTGCCGCCTTGCGAGACCTCCCACGATTGAGAGGTTGATTCAAAGAAGCCGGATAAAGGCCTCAGATCATTGTCATTCCGCCATTAATATGAAGGGTCTGGCCTGTCAGATAGGCCGCTTCATCGCTGGCAAGATAAACCGCCGCCGCCGCGATATCTTCGGGCGTACCAAGCCGCGCCATCGGCACTTTCGTGAGAATCCCCTCGCGCTGCTTCTCGTTCAACACGTCGGTCATGGGGGTCGCGATAAAGCCGGGCGCAATGCAATTGACTGTGATGTTGCGGCTGGCGACTTCTTGCGCCAGCGATTTCGACATGCCGATAAGGCCCGCCTTCGACGCCGCATAATTGGCCTGACCGGCATTGCCCGGTGTGCCGATCACCGATGTCACACTGACGATGCGGCCCCAACGGCGCTTCATCATGCCTTTGATGACAGCGCGGGACAGGCGGAACGCCGCTTCGAGATTGACGCGCAGCACCGTCTCCCATTCCTCATCTTTCATGCGCATGAAAAGATTATCGCGGGTGACGCCGGCATTGTTGACGAGAATGTCGACCTGACCGAGAGCCGCTTCGGCAGCCGGGATCAGCGCTTCGACCGAATCCTTGTCCGATAGATTGGCCGGGACGATCTGCACGCGTTGACCGAGTTCGGCAGCAAGCGCCTCGAGCGCTTCACGGCGCGTTCCTGAGATGGCGACATGCGCGCCTTGCGCATGCAAAGCCTTGGCGACAGCACCGCCAATACCTCCCGTCGCGCCGGTGACGAGAGCCGATTTACCTGTGAGATCGAACATCAAACCTCTCCTCAACCTTGCTGACGCACTTTGAACGCCTCGATGTCTTCAGGTGTGCCGATGGCCATTCCCTCGGCACCTTCAGCCAGTCGTTTCACGAGTCCGGTCAACACTTTGCCCGAGCCCACTTCATAAAAAACTTGAACGCCATGCTGCGCCATATAGCCGACGCACTCGCGCCAGCGCACCGTTCCGGTGACCTGTTTGACGAGTGCCTGACGAATTGCGTCCGGATCAGTGATGGCGCTTGCGAGCACATTGGCGACCAAAGGCACGATCGGTTGCGACACTGTAACCTTTGCCAGCGCCTCAGCCATGGCATCGGCAGCGGGCTGCATCAGATCGCAATGGAAAGGCGCGGAAACCGGCAGCATCACCGCGCGGCGGGCACCTTTCGTCTTTGCGATTTCGCAGGCGCGCTCAACTGCGGCCTTCGCGCCAGATACGACGACCTGGCCGCCGCCATTGTCGTTTGCGGCCTGACAGACCTGCCCCTGCGCAGCTTCGGCCGCAACGGCAGCGGCTGCATCAAAATCAAGACCAAGGAGAGCGGCCATCGCGCCCTCACCGGCGGGAACGGCGGCCTGCATGGCATTGCCGCGAATGCGCAGAAGGCGCGCGGCATCCGCAATCGAAAAAGCGCGCGCCGCAGCCAGTGCAGAATATTCTCCGAGGGAGTGACCAGCTACAAAAGAGGCGTCGCGGGCGAGATCGAGACCGGCCTCAGCCTCCAAGACACGGATCGTGGCGAGGCTTACAGCCATCAAAGCGGGCTGGGCGTTGGCGGTCAGTGTGAGATCGGCTTCAGGCCCTTCGAACATCAGGCCGGACAGGTTTTGCCCGAGCGCATCGTCGACTTCCGCAAAAACCGCTTTTGCCTGCACAAACCGTTCGGCCAGCGCCTTGCCCATGCCAACCGACTGACTGCCCTGCCCCGGAAATGTGAACGCCGCTTTCATGGCCCGATCCTCCCTGACCGGGGGTCGTGAGACACGCTCGGCGGTCTCAAGTCAAGGGCGAGGCTGTCTGTTCCTGCCAGAGGCAGCAGGAGACCCCGGCTGCCTCATCGAGCCAATCCATCGAGCCTGCCCGCAATCCGGCACCAGCCAGCACGACTTGCGCAGCATCCGTCGCACAGGCGGTGAACAGCTTCACGCCGCCGGGCAAAAGGCAGCGCGTGGCGCGGCTGAGATGGAACTCACGATAGCCTAACCCCAAACAAAGATCGAACACGCGGCGACCGCCGGGAACCGCTACGCGGCCCCCGCGCGGCATCAAACGGGCTGTCACCTCGTCCCAACTGCAATCGGCCGGGTTCCACCACCAGCCATCAGGCCGGACTTCCAGCCCGCTGGCCGATGTCGAGACGACAATCCGTCGACGATGCTTTGCATTGGGGTGAAGCTCATGACCGATCCGGCCCAGAAGTGTAAGGTCGGCACGGTCGAGTTCGTTTTGAAAATGGGACCAATCGGCCCCATTCCTTAGGCCGTCCGGCATTTCGCCCCGCGCATCAGCAATGCAATCATCCGCCGACACGATGGCGAGACCGATGAGATCGACGCGCGCATTCATACCCAATCGCCTCGCCGATTTGGGCTGGTTTGGCAAGGGTATCCCTTGCTCCATGCCTGCACGCATGGCTGGATGCTCAAAAAATGGGGACCTGTTGACGGCGGTGCTCGTTCCGCTTCTTGTCCGTATTCTTCAGTCCTGATTCCGGAGTTCGCCATGCAGGTCGCGACATACAATGTGAATTCTGTGAAGCAGCGGATTGGCCATCTCTGCGATTGGCTCAAGGAGACGTCTCCGGACATTGTATGTCTGCAGGAGATCAAATGCGTCGACGAGGCGTTTCCGCGCATGGAGATCGAAGCGCTCGGTTACAATGTCGAGACGCATGGGCAGAAGACATTCAACGGCGTTGCGCTGCTGTCGAGATTACCTTTCGACGAGGTGACGCGCGGACTGCCAGGTGACGATGACGATCAGCAGGCACGTTATATCGAAGGTGTTGTCTCGACCAAAAAAGGCGTAGTGCGCGTCGGTGGCCTCTATCTGCCGAACGGCAATCCGCTTGGCACCGAGAAATTCACATACAAGCTAAAATGGATGGATCGCCTAATCGCGCATGCCAAAACGCTGCTCGCATATGAGGAGCCTTTCGTGCTGGCGGGCGATTACAATGTCATCCCGATGCCCGTCGACGCCAAGAACCCGGAAGCATGGACGAATGACGCGCTGTTCCAACCGGAGTCGAGGGCAAAGTTTCGTGAGTTGTTGGCACTTGGCCTCACCGATGCGCTACGCACAACAACGGAAGAAGGCGGGCTCTACACGTTCTGGGATTATCAGGCCGGCGCGTGGCAGCGGAACAACGGCATCCGCATCGACCATCTCCTGCTCTCGCCGCAAGCGGCGGACAAGCTCACGGGGGTGGTGATCGACCGTGATATGCGGGCGCAGGAAAAGCCCTCCGACCATGTGCCGGTGCGGGCCATCCTCGACATCCCCGTGTGAGGCTCAACCGGCCTTGGCCGGGAATTATTTCTTCTTCATCTGCTTTTCGAGATAAGCAAGCGCGGCATTGCGATCATGATCG
>JAIYCE010000060.1 GCA_027488155.1 Hyphomicrobiales bacterium
AACCGAATGTCTTTACGATGGGTGAAGCCTGTGCCGAGCCGACAAGACGGTCGTAATTGGCATAGACTGTGGTGGACCAGTTATCGTTGATGACGTAGTAGGCCGCCGCTGCCGCACCGACGGAAACCACCCCAGGATCGGCCTTGTAAGGTGTGACGCGGCCATTGTTCTGGGCGTCGGCCGTGCTGACACCGTAATAGGTGTTCATGTAATCAGAGCCGCCCAGGGCCATGCGCGGGCCGGCCGATACGGCAAACTTGCCCCAATTCTGAACGAAGTCGGCACCAAGGCGACCAACAACGCCATTATAGCCGAACAGGCCGTAGCGCACTTCGCCGCGAAAGCGGATCTGGTCGCGCAAGAGCCAATATTCGCCATAGATGCCGGGTTCCAACGCCCAGCGGGCGTCTTGAATGCCAGCAAGGCCGCCATTGTCGCTGACATAGCGCCCCTGTTGATAACGGCCAACAAAGCCGACCGTCCAATGCGGCTCTTCGCCATAAAGGCCGATCGAAAGACCGTCATCAGGCGCACCGAAGCGCGACGGGTCGTTCGTGCGGCGGACCGACAAGGTCGGATAGCCGATAAAGCTGTATTGGTTTGAGCCGGGAAAATTCGGCGAAACGACCAGATTGCCTTTAATCGTGACCAGCCAACCCTTGTCCTCGAACGAGGACGGCAAGAGCCAACGCGGACCGCCAATATCCTGCGGCGAAGCCGTTTGAACGGCGCGCGGGGCAGGGCTATTGGACTGAGTCTGAGCTTCCGCGCTGGTCAAACCTGCGACTGCGACGAGCGCAAGAGCGGCATGGGCGGGAAAAAGATAATGCATTCTGTCCATTCCGTTGGGAGAGACTTGCGCGAGCATAGCCTCCCAGAGACGTTCGGGGTACAGGCTTCGCTCGAGCCGTGCAACCTTTCTTTAATGTTGAGGTAAATGAGGCTGAATTTGGACAAGCGCCACAGTCCCGCCACAGCATGGACGCGGCAATTCGCCCATGGGGCCATCCGCGCCTATCAATTGACCTTGTCCGGTCTCATCGGTCGGCATTGTCGGCACATGCCTTCCTGCTCCGAGTATACAGACGAGGCGATCCAGCGCTTTGGCCTGTGGCCGGGGGGCTGGATGGGCTTGGCCCGTATCTGCCGCTGCCGACCTTGGGGCACCGCAGGGCTTGATTTCGTGCCCGAAACCTTGCCGGAAGGGGCCACCTGGTCTAGACCGTGGCGCTTCGGGCTCTGGCGAACGACGAATCCCAACCCGGCATTCCGCTGTGAGGCTGTGGATAAGGGCTCCCCGTCTCCCGAGTGATTGATAGAGCCCTAGGCTTACCTGCGTGGTTCGCAGGAGTGAGCGAGGAGAATGACCATGCTTCACCTGACCTTTCCCGATGGCGCTGTCCGTGAATTCCCCGTGGGGATTACCGGCTTCGACATTGCCAAGGGCATCTCTCCCTCACTCGCCAAGCGCACCGTCGCCATGGCGCTCGATGGGGTCCTGACGGATCTCAACGATCCGATCGAGAAGAATGCCAAAATCGAATTCGTGAACCGCGAAGACCCCCGTGCGCTCGAACTCATCCGGCATGATGCGGCCCATGTGCTGGCCGAAGCCGTGCAGAACCTCTGGCCGGGAACGCAAGTCACTATCGGTCCTGTGATCGAGAACGGGTTCTATTACGATTTCTTCCGCAACGAACCGTTCACGCCGGATGACTTCGCTGCAATCGAAGCCGAAATGCGTAAAATCATTGCGCGCGACAAGCCATTCACCAAGGAAGTCTGGTCGCGCGATGATGTGAAGCGCGTGTTCAAGGAGAAGGGCGAAGCGTTCAAGGTCGAACTCGTCGACGCCATTCCAGCGCATGAAAGCGTGAAGATCTACAAGCAGGGCGATTGGTTCGATCTCTGCCGTGGTCCACACATGACCTCGACCGGCAAAGTCGGCGATGCGTTCAAGCTGATGAAGGTGGCCGGCGCCTATTGGCGCGGCGATAGCAACAATCCGATGCTGACGCGAATTTACGCGACCGCCTTCGCCAAGAAGGAAGACCTCGAGGCTTATCTCCATCAGCTTGAAGAGGCTGAGAAGCGCGATCATCGCCGCTTGGGCCGCGAGATGAATCTCTTCCATTTTCAGGAAGAAGGGCCGGGCACGGTCTTCTGGCATCCGAAGGGTTGGACGCTGTTCCAAGCGCTCATCTCTTACATGCGCCGCCGCCTCAACAAGCTTGGCTATGATGAAGTGAACGCGCCGCAGCTGCTCGACAAGTCTTTGTGGGAAACGTCAGGCCATTGGGGCTGGTATCAAGAAAATATGTTTGCGGTGAAATCGGCGCATGCCTTCACCCATCCGAATGATCCCGATGCCGATCAGCGCATTTTCGCGTTGAAGCCAATGAACTGCCCGGGCCATGTGCAAATTTTCAAGCATGGCCTCAAATCCTATCGCGATCTGCCGATGCGTCTCGCCGAATTCGGCGCGGTGCATCGCTATGAACCTTCTGGTGCGTTGCACGGCCTTATGCGCGTGCGCGGATTCACGCAGGACGATGCGCATATTTTCTGCACGGACGAGCAGATGGAGGCGGAATGCCTCGCCATCAACGATCTTATCTTGTCGACCTACAAGGATTTCGGTTTCGACAAGATTGTCGTGAAGCTCTCGACGCGTCCTGAAAAGCGCGTCGGTTCCGACGAGCTTTGGGATCGCGCTGAAACGGTGATGATGCGCGTGCTCGAGAAGATCAAAGAGCAATCGGGCGGCACGATCGAAATCAGCATCAATCCGGGTGAGGGCGCTTTCTACGGCCCGAAATTCGAATATGTGTTGCGCGACGCCATCGGGCGCGATTGGCAATGCGGCACCACGCAGGTTGATTTCAATCTGCCGGAGCGTTTCGGTGCGTTCTACATCGCCGACAATGGCGAGAAGACCGTGCCTGTAATGATCCATCGCGCCATCTGTGGATCGATGGAACGTTTCGCCGGTATTCTGATCGAGCATTTTGCGGGGCATTTTCCGCTCTGGCTCGCGCCGATCCAAGCGGTCGTCTGCACCATCACACAGGATGCCGACGATTATGCCCGCGAGGCGGTGGCCGCACTCAAGCGTGCCGGTCTGCGCGTTGATCTCGACACGCGCAACGAGAAGATTAACTACAAGGTGCGCGAACATTCGCTCGCCAAGGTGCCTGTCATTCTCGTCGTCGGCCGTAAGGAAGAGGCCGAGCGCACGGTCTCGATGCGTCGCCTCGGCTCGCCGGATCAGACGGGCATGACGCTCGATGCCGCGATTGCGGTGCTGGCTGGCGAGGCGGTACCGCCGGATGAGAAACGCGAAGCGCTCGCGGTGGCAGCGGAGTGAGATTGAAAGCCGGGCAGAGATGCCCGGTTTTTTTTGTTTCAGCCTCGCGAAGGCTCGGCCGGCCATTCGGCCTTTGGCGCTGTGCGCTTTTTTGTTTTAGGACTCCGGGAAGCCGGCGGCGGCCATTCGACCTTTGGCGCTGTGCGCTTTTTTGTTTGAGGACGCCGGGAAGCCGGCGGCGGCCATTCGGCCTTTGGCGCTGTGCGCATAAACCACCGTTCGTCATTGCGAGGAGGGCGAAGCCCGACGCGGCAATCCATGGTGGGTATAGATCACGCTGCAAGATGGATTGCCGCGTGGGCCTAACGGCCTTCTCACCATGAGGGCTAAGAGGCTTTCTACAAAGCCAATGTCGTTTCGCCGCTTTTGACAATCCGATTGATCAGATCGAAGCGCATTAAATCTTCGCCGACAACCGCTGGTCCGGAATATCCAGCGCGGATTTCTTGCAGGAGTGCCGCGCGGTTGGCAGCGGGCGGAACGATATGCGTTAGCATCAGTGCGCGCACTTGCGCGCTGCTTGCAATGTGAGCCGCTTGGGCGGGCGTGGTGTGGTAAGCCTGCACGGAAGCGACCGTCTCGGCGCTGCGTACACCGGGCGTGGGCTGCATCTCGCGGTCGACGAACACTTCCTGCACGAGAAGATCGGCGTTTTGTGCGGCTTGCTCAAGCGCGTTGCAGGGGGCGGTGTCGCCAGAGAAAACCAGTTTGCGGCCCGCGCTTTCGAAGGTCAGTCCATAGGCAGGTGCGACGGGGCGATGATCCACGGCGAAGGCGGTGATGGCGACATCGGGGAAGGTGAGCGTCCCAGCGTTTAATTCTTCGAATGCGATTGTGAGCCCATCCGTCGAGGGGCGATGCTCGTGCGTAATGCGCAGGGCGATTTCATCGGCGAAGGATTCGATCTGCTTCTTCATATGCGCGATCGCGGGTGGTGTTGAACTGACGCGCCAAGGTTTGGCGCGGCCTTGATGCCAGCTCGAGACGATTAATTGCCAGAAATCGATGACGTGATCGGAATGATAATGCGTCACGATCAGCGCATCGAGATCGGCTCCGCGCGTTCCTGCTTGCACAAGGCGCTGCGTTACGCCCGATCCGCAATCAATGAGGATTTTGGTGGCCCCTGCAATCACGAGGTGGGCGGGGCCCATGCGCGCGGGCGTTGCGGCAGGACAACCGGTACCGAGGCAAACGAATTCGAAGCTCATCGGGCGAGAACCTCGACGTCGCGGTCGACTCCGGATTTGACCTTGAATTCCTGCGTGAACACGCGGCCGCCATTGCGCGCGATGACGACATAATCGCCTTCGGCCAATGTCATAGAGGGGAACGCGCCAATCGCTTCGCGGATAATGTCGCCGCCGGGTGTGACGAGTGAGAAGGTGGTGTTGGCGAGCGCCTCTGCTCCGGGATTGGCCACAAGTTTCAGCGTCACGGTAGCGGCGCGATGGCGCATCAGCGCATCGACGACCTTGCCGCTCTCAACGCGAATGTCAGCCGATGTGGTGGCGTTGGTGTCGCCATAGTTCGAAACAATGCGGTACTGGCCTTCGGGTAGGCGGATCATGTCTTCGCCGCGCACGTTTTCGACGATGACGCGGCCCTGCGGATCATTGCCTACAGCGACATAGATCGAGAAGGTCAGTCTGTCTTTCGGAATGCGCATATCGCCGAGCGATGCACCGAGCCTCAGCCCGCCGGCGGAGAGCATGATCTTCTCGTTGATCGGTGTTTGGCCGACAACGACGCGGCGCGTGGCGCTCGCCAACCCCCAAGTGACATGGACGATATAGGCCCCCGGATCGAGCGTGATGACCGGCGCGGCATCGTCGGTCTTGCGAACGAGCACCGCCTTTTCAGCCGCCGCATCGTCGGCATAGACGCGCCAGACGAGACCTTTGCGGAGCGGGACCGGGTCGCCCTCGAGCCCGGCGGACAGCATCACGGCGACAGCAGCAGGCTGAGACACCGGCGGGGCTATCTGTTGGTTCAGCATGCGCTGGGCCAGCGCAGCGCTGGGGCTGAGAAGGGTAGCCGCCAGCAGGGCGCGGCCGATGAGAGGGAGGCAAAGGCGGTTCATGGTTCCTGCATGCTCCCGAGAGGGGCAGCCCGTCAATCCGGGGCTGACAGCGTTCTTTACCTCGGGCGCAAACTCGTCTTAATCGTGGCGT
This sequence comes from Hyphomicrobiales bacterium, assembly GCA_027488155.1. Taxonomy (GTDB): domain Bacteria; phylum Pseudomonadota; class Alphaproteobacteria; order Rhizobiales; family Beijerinckiaceae; genus TNE-4. The sequence goes on from JAIYCE010000060.1 coordinate 5,542, forward strand.
CCCTCCCAAGGCAGGATTCCCCGATGAACGACATGCTCGCTCTGCTCGCCCGCCGCCGCTCGGTGCCGCCGAAATTCATGGCTGCGCCCGCACCATCCGAGGCTGAGCTCGGCCAGTTGCTGACGATTGCGGCCCGTGTGCCTGACCATGGCAAGCTGACGCCATGGCGTTTCGTGACGATCGGTCCTCACACCCAACACCGCTTTGCCGAAGCGCTGGCCGAATTCACCCGCGCCGACAATCCCGATGCCACCGAGGACATGCTGCAGCGCGAGCGGGAACGCTTTGCCTCGCCCTTAGTGGTTGCAGTGATCAGCACAGCTGCGCCCCATCCCAAAATTCCAGAATGGGAGCAGGAATTGTCGGCCGGTGCGGTCTGCATGAACCTTGTCACGGCGGCGACCGCGATGGGCTATGGTGCGTCGTGGCTGACCGGCTGGCAGTCCTACGATCCGCGGTTTCTGGCCTTGCTCGGCGTGAAGGCGGGTGAGCGGGTAGCGGGTCTCATCCATATCGGCTCTCCGAAAGAGGTGCCAGCCGATCGCCCGCGTCCGGCGCTCGCCGACATCGTCACCCATCTCGATTAAGTGGAAAGAGGATTAGTCGCGTGTTTTTCGAACCTTACAAGGGCGAACGCCCGCTACCGCACGATCCCTTCAAGGCCATTGTCGCGCCCCGTCCCATTGGCTGGATTAGCGTGCTCGACGGGCAGGGCCGCGTGAACCTCTCGCCCTATTCTTTCTTCAACGCCATTTCGACGAAGCCGCCTTTGATCATGTTTTCGTCCGAAGGCATGAAGGATGCGATTAGCTTCGTGGCTGAGAGCGGCGAATTCGTCTGCAATCTCGCGACGTGGGATTTGCGCCATGAGATGAACCTGACCTCTGCGCCTTTGCCGCGCGGGGAAAGCGAATTCGGTTTCGCCGGGCTTGAGACGGCACCTTCGCAGCTTGTGAAAGCGCCGCGTGTGAAGCTGTCGCCAGCCGCGCTCGAATGCAAGCTTGTCGATATTGTGACGTTGAAAAACCATGAAGGTCAGCCGGTCGATCGGTATATGGCGATCGGCGAAGTGATCGGCATTTACATCAATGATGATTACGTCACCAAGGACGGTCTCTTCGACATTGTGAAAGCACGCACCATCGCACGGTGTGGCTATGCCGATTATGCCGAAGTGGCATCGGTGTTCTCGATCACCCGTCCGCCGGGCGGCTAGTCTGATTTGATGCATCATCTTTTGCCGCCAACCGCCTCCCAAATAATGGGGGCCTTTGGTGGGATGAGGCTTACACCCGCTTGAGAAGACGCTCGGCACGCCTGAGATGCGGGCGGTCGAGCATTTCACCATCCAGGCCGATCACGCCTGTGCCGGGATTTTCTGCAAACAGCGCAACGATCTTTTGCGCACGCGCGATTTCATGCGCGGGTGGCGTGAAAATCTCGTTGATCACAGGCACCTGATCGGGATGAATCGCCATTTTAGCGAGAAAACCGTCGCGGCGGGCTAATTCGCAATCGGCGCGGAAACCGGCGGTATCACGAAAATTCGGATAGATCGTATCGATTGCGAGGCTTTCAGCCGCGTGCGCAGCAAACAAGGCCATGGTGCGGACGATGGCAAAAGGCGTTGTGTAGCTGCCGTCGGCATGGCGCGGTGTCTCAGCTTCGATGTCTGCCGACAAATCTTCCGCGCCCCATGTGATCGCTTCCAACCGGTGGCTTGCGCCGCGATAGGTGCCCAAACCGAAAATCGCTTGTGCTGTTTCGGTTGCAATCGCAGTGATCCGCGTCGCACCATCGGCTAGGCCATATTCCGCTTCACGAACGGCGAGCTTAGCCGCGAGATGCTGCACGTCGGTGCCGTTCAGCGATTTCGGTAGAAAGACCCCATCCGGCCCTGCGCGCATGACACCATCAAGATCGATGTCGGTCATGCCTGTATCGAGTGCGTTGACGCGGACGTAGAGCGCAGGACGCTTCGCATTTTGTTTCGCTGCGCGTAGGAGGTCCGACGCGATTTCACGCGCTTTCGGCTTGTTGGCGTGCGCGACCGAATCTTCCAAATCGAGAATGATCGCATCGGTGCCAGATGCCAGTGCTTTCTCGAATTTGCGTTCGCTATCGGCGGGAACGAAAAGAAATGAGCGCATCTCAGCTAGCCCGCTTTTTCATGAAGGCCTGTCGTGTGCATTCGCCAACAAGAACGTCGTTCTGATTAAAAGCGCGATGTTTGAATTCAACGATACCGGCATCGGGACGCGATTTCGATTCACGCTTATTCACGACTTCGGTGGTGCAGTGAATGCTGTCGCCTTCGAAGACAGGTGCGGGGAAGCGCACCTCGGTCATGCCGAGATTTCCGATCGTGGTGCCATTGGTGGTATCGGCGACCGAAATGCCAATCATCAAGCCAAGCGTGAAAATCGAATTAACGAGCGGCTTTCCCCATTCGGTTTCGGTGGCGCAGAAATGCGCGTCGATATGGAGCGGTTGCGGATTGAGCGTCATGTTCGAGAACAACATGTTGTCCATCTGTGTGACGGTGCGCGTGAGCCGATGGGTGAATACATGACCGATGCTGAAATCCTCGAAATAGAGGCCGCCGCGCGGTGAAGGTGTGCCGATGCTCATTGCCTATTCCCCCCGAATCGATCCGGCAAGCGCCGCTCTTCATGGTCTTTTTACCATGACATTTGCATGATGGCGGGGTTTCTCAACGTTGGATTGCGCGATGTTCCTTTTTACGACTCCCGCTGAGGCGGTTCGCTCCACTCAGACGGGTCTTGTGCCGGCGATCAAAACGGCATCTGCCCGTACCGGGGTCGATTTTTCCTATCTCCTCGGCACCGCGGCGAAAGAGAGCGGACTCGACCCGCAAGCCGCAGCCAAAACCTCCTCCGCGCGCGGGGCGTTTCAGTTCATCGAGCAGACTTGGTTTGGGCTTGTCAAAGTGCATGGCGCGGCCGAAGGGCAGGGGCGCTTGGCCTCCGCCATCGAGACCAGGAGCCGGCATTCATTATGTTCGTGATCAGGCGGTGCGCGAGGCTATTCTGGCGCTCCGTGAAGATCCGGGATTCTCATCCATCATGGCAGGGCATTTGACCCGCCAGAATGCGGCGCATTTGTTGGCTGATATCGGGCAACAGCCGGATCAGGGTGCACTTTATGCGGCCCATGTTCTCGGAGCCAAAGGCGCAACCGATCTTTTGCGGGCGGTACAGGCCAATCCGGCGCAGAATGCTGCCGCGCTCTTTCCGCAAGCGGCCAAAGCCAATCATGCGCTCTTCACTGACAAGAATGGGCGGCCTGTAAGCGTGGAGGCGCTCTACCGCCGCCTCAGCCGTGAAGTGCCGCTGCCAAAGACGGTCTTGGCACAGGACGCAACGGGGGCATCGGCTCCACCGCTCTATAAGCAGGGCGGAGCACCGCTTTATGGCCTGTTCCGTACCGAAGGTGCACAACCCTTTACAGGCCTCGACGCGGCGGGCCATCCGTCACGTCCGGCGGCAGCCAATGACCCATCCAGTGCAAAGCCCGCCGCGCCTGTACGTACCGAAACCGGCCAGCCGCTCAATCTTGGCGCTTATCGTAGGACGTAAGTTGGATCGCGCTTTGCGGGATCAGTAGCCGAACTGTTCGCGCAGAATACGCTCGTCCAGCGAATGACCGGGATCGTGCAGCATGACCAGATCGATACCGCGATCCATGCGCACTTCGACACGGCGCACATCGCGCACTTCGAAATGGTCGGCGACTGCACTGACCGGGCGCTTGTCGGCTTCCAACACTTCGATGCTAAGCGAAGCATGATCGGGCAATAATGCGCCACGCCAGCGGCGCGGGCGGAAGGCCGAGATTGGCGTCAGCGCCAATAGTGGTGCGTTCAACGGCAAGATCGGGCCGTTGGCGGAGAGATTATAAGCGGTCGATCCCGCCGGTGTGGCGACCAGCAGACCATCGGCGGTCAATTCGCCCAGCCTTGTCTTGCCATCGACAGCAATCGAGAGCTTGGCCGCCTGATAGGATTGGCGCAGCAATGAGACTTCGTTGATCGCGCGTGCTGTGTGACCACTGCCCGAACCGTCGATCGTTTCCATTAAGAGTGGATGGACGACACTCCGCTCGGCGGATGCCAGGCGCTCTATCAATCCTTCGATATTGTAGTCATTCATCAGAAAGCCGACCGAACCGCGGTTCATGCCGTAGATCGGTTTGCCGGTACCCATGAAGCGGTGCAGCGTCTGCAGCATCAAGCCATCGCCGCCAAGCGCCACCACGATATCCGCCTTCTCCGGTTCCACATGCGCATAGAGGCGCCCAAGCGCGTCTGCCGCAGCCTGGGCCTCGTCAGTATCGGCCGTTACGAAGGCGATGGAGAAGGGGGCAGGCAAGGCGGTGGCTCCAAGGGGGCGCGAGGGCGCGGACGCCCTTTTAACAGAGCGAAGCGAAGGTGGCGAATAGGCTCTTTTCAGGTGCAGCCCGAGGGTGCGCAGCGCGATGCCGGGCGTTTCCATTGGGCATGGGCGTCCTTCATACAATGTCCGCAGGGGCGATAACCGAGCGCCAAAGCCTCACTGGCATCGGCGAAGAAGACGCGCTCCCCGCGCTTCATTCGTTTACCCGAGGCGCAATCGAGGCGTCCAAAAATCTTGCCGCTCTTGTGGCCGGCGAAGGTCAGAGCGCCTTTTTTCAGAAGCGCATAGAGATCTGCGTCAGAGATGTCCGAATGGCGTATCATCGTGTCTGGTAGCGGCGCTGCACCAGGAGGTTTGCTGTCATGGTGAGCAGGATCGTCGCCGTCATCAGGATGAAGGAAATAGCGCCACCGAAAGGCCAATTATTCTGCTGAGCGAATTGGCCATAGACGAGCGGACCCATCATCTGGAATTTTGGGCCGCCGAGCAGCACGGGCGTCGCGTAAGCGTTCATCGCCAGAATGAAGGTGAGAATGGTGCCAGCAAGAATGCCCGGCATGGCGAGCGGGAAGAGGACGCGGCGTGTCATGGTGGCTGGACCTGCGCCGAGCGAAAAGGCGGCTTCCTCGACAGAGCGCGAAATGCCCTCGATCACGCTTTGCAATGTAAGCACCATGAAGGGCAGATTGACCGCGACGATACCAATGAGAACCGCCGTCTCCGTGTACATGATTTCAAGTGGCTTATCGATGAGGCCGAATTTCATCAGCATCGCGTTGAAGAAGCCCTTGTTGCCCAGAGCCGTCATCCAACCCGCGGCGCGTACCGCATTGCCAACAAAGAGCGGCAGCACAACCGCAATGATCAGCAGATTTTTGTAACGCGATTGCGTCCGTGCCAACACATAAGCGAGTGGAAACCCGAAAATCAGACAGGACACCGTGCAGAATACTGCGACGCGCAGCGTCCGCCATAAAACTGCAAGGTAAAAAGGATCGGTGAAAAACTTCACGTAGTTTTCGATCGTCAGTGCGTCGACCATGAATTTGCCGGGCACAAACGCATTGAGAGAATAGCGAAACAATATCGCGATCGGCACAAGCAGGCCGATCGCAACGAAAATTGTTGCGGGCAGTATGAGAGACGCGGCGGTGGAGCCGCGTCCCTTTTCGATATCGTATGTGCCCGCTTTCGCCATGATCAGGCTTTGAAGACCTTGTCCCACCATTCCTTCATCGCCGCGTCATTCTTGGCGAGGAAGGCGTAGTCGAGGTCGATCAGACGCTTCTGCTCTTCGGCCGTAAAGCCGATACGCTTCTGCAGATCGGCGGCGACGACGGCGTTGGTCACAGTCGCGTTGTAACCCATGTCAACCGCGAACGCTTCCTGCGCCTGCTTTTCGAGCATGGCGTTCATGTAGGCATAAGCCGCATCTTTGTTGGGCGCGTTCTTCGGAATGGCGAAGCCCGAAATATAGAGCGGAATGCCTTCCGAGGGGGCTGCTGACTCAACGGGGATACCGGCATTCTGCCACTGCACCGCACGCGCCTTCCACATGATGCCCATGCCGATTTCCTCGGTCTTGAGCGCTTGGGCGAAAGCTTCGTTGGTCGGATAGATGCGCGCACCAGCAGCTTTGCAGGCAAGCAACACTTTCTTGGCGGCTTCGATATCGACGCCGCTCTTGCCGCCGGTGGCGGCGAGCGAAGCGGCCACGAAGACATAGATGTACTGAATGTCGATGATGCCGATCTTGTTGCCCCATTTCGGATCGAACGCATCCTTGAACGAGGTCGGTGCTGGCGTGATCATCTTCGGATTGTAGACGATGACCTTGCCCGAATAGATCTGGCCGATGCCATAGGGATATTTCATCGACGGGATGAGATTTGCTGCATTCGGAATCTTCGACCAGTCGAGCTGTTCGAGAACACCGGCTTCCTGCATCTCATAAATGTTGGCTGCTGACAGCGCCTGAATGTCGGTCGTTCCACGCGGCAACCGCTTTTCAGCGACAAGCTTGGCGCGGCGCGGCGCGTCCGAGGCCTGATCCTGCACCGATTCAATACCCTTCGGCGTCAGGAACGGCGTTTCGACATTCTTGGTTAGAAGCTTACCATAGTCGCCACCCCAAGTACCGATCACGACCTTGGATTGTTGGGCGAAGGCTTGACCCGAAAAGCTCACGCCGATGGCGGCGGCTGAAGCCGAGGCGCCGAGAGCCTTCAGAAGTCCGCGGCGCGACATTCCGATATGTTGATTGGCTAGTTTATCCCGCGTCATGTCTCATTCCCCATCTTGTTACTGCCTGTTACTTCTCCGAATAGACGAGCCCGGCAGATTTGGCCCATCCGATCGTCATCACGTCGCCTTCGACCGGTTCCGGCGCACCATGAGTCGGGCGTGACACGATGATGCGATCTTGCACATGATCGTGGTCGCCGAGACGAACATGGATGTCGAGTACGGCTCCGAGATAGGAGACGAATTCCACCTTGCCTTCGACGACATTGTCGAGGCCCTTGGCTGCGTCGCCAAGCGCAACGCGTTCAGGGCGCAGCGCCAACGAGGCCGGTCCTTCCGCAAAATGTTCTGCAATTTGGATTTTCAAACCCTGATCGGTCACGAATGTGCCGCGCGTTGTGACGTGTCCTGCGATGAAGCTCGAGCGACCGATGAAGCCCGCGACAAATGGATCGGCCGGATGATCGTAGAGTTCGCGCTTGGTGCCGGTCTGGCGGACAAGGCCTTCGCTCATCACGACAAGGCGGTCGGCCATAGTGAGCGCTTCTTCCTGATCGTGTGTCACCATGATTGTGGTGAGCCCAAGTTCACGCTGCAATTCGCGAATTTCAACGCGCACTTCTTGCCGGAGTTTCGCATCGAGATTGGAAAGCGGCTCGTCGAGAAGTAATACGTCCGGTTGAATGGCAAGCGCGCGCGCCAGTGCAACGCGTTGCTGCTGGCCGCCCGACATTTGGCGCGGATAGCGTTCACCGAAACCGCCAAGGCGCACCATACGCAGCGCTTCATCGACGCGTTTGGCACGGCTTGCAGGATCGACTTTCCGCATCTCAAGGCCGAAGGCAACATTTTCGGCCACAGTCATGTGCGGGAAGAGCGCATAGTTCTGAAAGACGAGGCCGCAATTGCGCTTCCATGGCGGCAGATTCGTGACATCGCGCGCACCGATCTGAATATGACCTTCGGTCGGCGTGATGAAACCGGCGACCATGCGCAAGGTAGTCGTCTTGCCGCAGCCGGATGGACCGAGCAATACAAGAAATTCGCCATCGGGAATATCGAGTGAAACGCCATCCACAACGGTGGCATCACCATATTTCTTTACGAGGTTGTTGATTTGCAGGCGTGCCATCAGACCACCCGGCTCAATTTGACATAACGATCGGTGATCAGCATGGCCGCACCGATCAGGACGATTTGAATGACGGATGCGGCAGC
>JAIYCE010000036.1 GCA_027488155.1 Hyphomicrobiales bacterium
CAGGGCTCGACGTAACCATCCAGGCCCAGATTCTCGACCGGATGTGGGACAATTGCCAGCGTAGCGGGGCCGCTGTTCTGTTGGTGACGCAAGACCTCGGCATCGTCGCCAACTATTGCGACCGCGTGCTGATCATGAAAGATGGCACGCTGGTCGAGGAGGCGACGGCAACGACATTCTTCCGGGCGCCGCAACATGAGTACAGCAAGGCGATCCTGGCGCTGCAGCGCGAAGCGCACGCCAGCGGAGCCGCCAATCGGCAGCAGGACGATAGGGGTGGCCCGCCGCTGCTGCGCATGGAAAACCTGACGAAGCTTTTTCCTGTGCGCGGTTCGACATCGAAAGTGCATGCTGTCGACGGCGTGGACATTGATATCGGATCTGGCGAGTGCGTCGGTCTGGTGGGCGAGTCGGGATCAGGCAAGACAACAGTCGGGCGTTGTGTGCTGCGCCTCCTGCAGCCAACTTCAGGCGCTATCCGCTATCGCGGCGCGGATCTGGCGACGATTTCCGACCATGATTTCCTGCCATATCGGCGGAAGCTGCAGATTGTCTTCCAGGACCCGCTGTCGTCGCTTGATCCACGAATGACGGTGGGGGCAGCGGTGCGGGAACCGCTCAATCTGCATACATCTCTCACGCGCGCCGAGAAGGATGCGCGGGTCAGGGAATTGCTCCGCCTCGTGGGCCTCGACGAAGACGCTGAAGCCGCGCTGCCGCGTGAACTCAGCGCTGGTCAACAGCAGCGTACGGCGATCGCCCGCGCGCTTGCCTGCGAACCAGAATTCATGGTGCTGGACGAACCGACTTCAGCCCTGACGCCGGAGACGACCGCCGAGATCGTGAAACTTCTCATCGATTTGTCCGCCCGCCTCGGGCTGGCATATTTGTTCATTTCGCATGATCTTACGACCATCCGCTACGTCTGCCACCGCGTCGTGGTGATGTATCTCGGCCAGGTCGTGGAAACCGGAACAGTCCAGCAGGTGTTCGAGGATCCGAAGCACCCGTATTCCGTGGCTCTGTTGGCGTCGCACTTATTCCCAGACACGAACGATCGTCGCGTCGACCGCGCTGTGCGGACCTCTCTGGACGGCGAGATCCCGAGCCCGCTGACCGAAAGCCTGCCGAAAGGCTGCTACCTCGCCGGGCGCTGTCCGGTGCAGGAAGCGCGGTGCAGTACCGAGAAGCAGGCGCTTCGCCAGCTTTCCGACGGACGCTCTGTGCGGTGCTGGAAGGCTGGATGATCAGGCTGGCGCCGCAGAAGCCATTGTTGCAGACAAGGAAAACTGCTCCTGGCGCCGATAGGCGCATTGGGGGCGCTCTTGGGAGGTGAATGATGCAAGTACTGAACATCCTGGTCCACGTCAGCGACGTCTTGGATCGCAGTCGGGCGAGCCAAAGCAGTCCGCATGCCTCTCTCTCAGGCAATCTGATTTGGTGGAGGCCGTGATGCTTGATCTTCCGGTTATCGAACGCAAGCCGCGCAACGTCCCGCCCCTTAGCGAAGCGGACCAGAAGCGTCTGCTCCGTCAGATGATGCTGATCAGAAATTTCGAAAACCAGGCGATGGAGCTGTTCCGTCAGGGGCTGATCAAAGGGTCGGCCCACTCCTCTGTCGGCCAGGAGGCGATTTCGGCCGGCGCTTGCAGCGCGCTTGATCTGCGCGACTTTGTCATGACTCATCATCGAGGTCACGGCCACTGCATCGCCAAGGGTGCATCGCTGCCGCGGATGATGGCTGAACTAATGGGCCGAGTGGACGGCTACAGCGGCGGCCTTGGCGGGTCCATGCATATTGCCGATCTCAAGCTCAATATTCTTGGCGCGAACGGCATCGTCGGCGCGGGAATTGGCCTGTCCCTCGGTGCAGCTCTCGCTGCCCAACAATGCGGCGACGGTGGCATAGGGATCGTCTTCTTCGGAGACGGCGCGGCCAACGAGGGAGTCTTTCATGAGACCGTCAACCTGGCAGCGGTCAAGCGGTTGCCACTGATCCTGTTCTGCGAAAATAATCTCTATGGTGTCTCGACTCAGATGCGTGCCGTCACGGCAGGCGGATCGATCGCTAACCGAGCGGCCGGCTACGGCATTCCCGGCGAGAAGATCGACGGCAACGACCTGATCCAGGTCTACGAGATTGTGGCCGAAGCAGCGGCGCGCGCCCGGGCGGGCGAGGGGCCGACCCTGATCGAAGCGATGACCTATCGCTGGGGCGACCACTCGATGCGCGCCAAGCTTCCGAACTATCGCGCGAGCGAGGAGGAAGAGGCTTGGCGCGCGCGTGATCCGGTTGCCTTCTTGGGGCGGCAACTGGGTATGGACGAATCGGCCATGAAACAGATGGCCGATGAGGTCGCAGCAGAGGTCGATGCGGCCGTGGTATATGGCAAGGCAAGCGTCGAACCGGCGTCCGAGGTTTTGGCGCCTGCAGTCGTGGCGCCCATTCGGCGCGTCGAGCCGCAGCCTGCGCCGGGCGCACGCCTGCTGAGCTATACCGATGCCGTCGCTGAGGCAATCAGCCAGGAGATGCAGCGTGATCCCTCGGTCTTCATCATTGGGCAGGATATCGCCCGCATCGGTGGTGTCTTCGGCTCGACGCGCGGACTGCTCGAGAAATTCGGCCCGGAGCGGGTGATCGACAGCCCGATTTCGGAACAGGCGATAGCCGGCGCGGCGATCGGGGCGGCGATGATGGGACGGCGGGCCATCGCCGAGGTCCAGTTCTTCGATTTCGTCACCCTCATGATGGACATGATTGTCAACCAGGCGGCGAAATACCGCTTCATGCTAGGCGGCAAGCCATCTCTGCCGGTCGTTATTCGCGGACCACAGGGCAGCGGCGTCCGCCTAGCTGCCCAACACTCGCAATCGCTCGAAGCCTGGTTTGCACATGTGCCTGGTCTCGTCGTTCTCGCGCCCTCGACGCCATATGACGCCAAGGGCCTGCTGATCGCTGCCATCCGCGATGACAACCCAGTTCTCGTAATCGAGCACAAAAAGCTCTATTTGGGGCCGGCCACACCGGTGCCGGAAGCACCGTACGAACTGCAGATCGGCCGTGCCGAGATCAAGCGCACGGGCACCGACGTGACGCTGGTCGCCAGCCTGTCGATGGTCGCGGAAGCCCTGCGCGCCGCGGACCAACTCGCTTCAGAAGGACTTTCTGCCGAAGTGATCGATCTTCGTACGCTTCGGCCGCTCGACATGGACACGATCCTGGCGAGCGTTCGCAAGACCAACCGCTGCGTCATTGTGCATGAGGCATGGCGCACAGGCGGTCTTGGCGGCGAAATCGCCGCCGAGATCAGCGAGAAGGCGTTCGATTCCCTCGACGCCCCTGTCATGCGTCTCGGCGCAGTTGATGTGCCGACTCCTTACAATGATCGGCTAGAGCGAGCCGTCGTGCCAGACGCCAAAGCCATTGCCGACGCCGCGCGCACCGTAGCCTTTGGAACTAGGAATTGAGCCCATGCCGACACCATTGCTGATGCCGGCGCTCTCGCCGGACATGACCGAAGGCACACTTGCACGTTGGATCAAGAAAGAGGGCGACGCCTTCAAGGCCGGCGACGTCATCGCTGAAATAGAGACCGACAAGGCCACGCTGGAATTCGAGGCCGTAGACAACGGAATTCTCGGAAAAATCCTGGTTCACGGTGGCACCAGCGGCGTCGCGATCAACACGCCGATAGCATTCCTGCTGGCAGAGGACGAGAGCGCTTCCTCAGTGGCTTTGGAGGCCGCGCCAGCGTCTACGCCGCCTCCGGCGCCTCCCGTTACTCTGGCGTTGCCCCATGACTCCGGCCGCATCGTCGCTAGCCCGCTTGCCCGGCGGATGGCGGAGCAGGCCGGTCTCGACCTGAGACGAATTGCAGGCAGCGGCCCGAACGGTCGGATCGTGCGCACTGACGTCGAGGCAGCGATGCGGGCTTCTAGCGTTGCATCGCAGGCGCCCGTTGTCGAGGCTCTGCCTCCAATCACCACAATTCCGGTCGATCTTCCCCCAGCGGGCAATTTCGAGCTTGTGCCGCACACCACTATGCGCCGTGTGATTGCGCGTCGGTTGACTGAAGCCAAGCAGACCATCCCGCACTTCTACTTGACGGTGGATATCGCGATCGATGCGCTGCTGAAAATTCGGGCCGAACTCAACGCGGGCAACTCCCTCAAGCTGTCGGTCAACGACTGGGTAATCCGCGCCTCGGCCCTGGCGCTGCGGAAGTCGCCGGCAGTGAACGCGCAGTGGAGCGACGAGGGTGTTCGACTGTTCCGCAACGTCGACGTCTCGGTCGCGGTGGCAACGCCCGGCGGCCTATTCACGCCGATCATCCGCAACGCCGACCAGAAGGGCTTGGCCGTCATCTCGAAGGAGATGAAGGAACTTGCTTCACGCGCGCGCGAGAACCAGCTGAAGCCCGAGGAATACCAGGGCGGGACGTTTTCAATCTCGAGCCTCGGGATGTTCGGCATCCGAGAGTTCGCGGCAGTGATCAATCCGCCGCAAGGCGCCATCCTGGCTGTCGGCGCCGGCGACAAGCGCCCGATCGTGAAGGACGATGCGCTGGCCATCGCCACGATGATGACCGCAACGCTGTCCGTGGACCATCGGGTGATTGACGGATCGGTGAGCGCGGAATTCCTGGGTAACCTGAAGGGACTCCTCGAAAGCCCGCTGACGATGTTGCTGTAGCAGACGACCGGGAGGAGGGGGCCCGACGGGCTACCCCGACCGGTGGAGGGCTGCGCGCGCCGAAAGCGACGCTCGATATCGCGTCCACATCATGGCATCGATCGTAAGCTGATCGAGCACACTTCGCCCCTACTTGGAAATTGCCGAGGCCTACAGTCGGCGTCCGGCCTAAGTGCAGAGTAGTCGTCGTTATTGCTGCTGGATCCTGTTCAGCTTGGAAGTTGGGTTCCATCCTTTTCTGGCGATATTCGGCTGGACTTCGGGAGGGAACGGAGCGTTTGTTGTGGTGCGCCCGGCGGCGACGGCGCTCGGAGGATTGCAGGGCGACCGTCGCGTAGGCTGGGCCGATTGCTCTCTTGGCTCTGGCTGTTGTTGCGGAAGCGTGCGGCCAGCGGCGCACGCCAATCTCGTCCCCGCGCGCCTGAGGGCGCGAGCGGGGTCGTGTCAGTGACGGGGGTGTTCTCCGTCAGCGACATGATGGAGACGACGATGGGCAGGTCACTAAAGACTGCAAAACCTGAAGCGCGGGGCAAAGGACCAGCAACAGACCGCATTGGCGGCCCAGAGCACGGCAAGGCCGCGACCTTGGAATCCGGTGCGACCGTGATTGCGCAATCTGTCGCGAGAGCGGCGTCTGGCCGCGACCGGCGCGGCGCGCGCAGTGCGGAGCAATCGGCCGACAATCCGAGCGGGATTGACAATACCCGGGCAGGCGCAGCGTCGCAATCCGGGCTCAACGTCCGCGCTCCGAAGCGTTCTGCGCTGATCGCGCTGCTGTCGCGGCGAGATGGCGCGAGTATCGCGGAGATCGTCGAGGCGCTGGGCTGGCTGCCGCACACCGCGCGGGCGGCGCTGAGCAGCTTGAGGAAGAACGGACGGGCTATGGAGCGGATCGTTGGGGCGAAAGCGCGATCCGTGCGACACCGGATCGAGGGAGCCCTTGCCGGTCCGGGGGCAATGGACGGAGCAACCACAATCGAGGGGCCAGCGCCAGGCGCAGGAGCCGCCGCAGCTTCAGCCGCCGCGGCTTCATCGGCAGTGGGACTGTCCAGGTCTCGACGCGCTTCTGGGTACAAGACATCCGTCCAATCGGCGCTCGGGACTGCCGGCAGGTCAACATCAGGATCAGCTTCCAGTCCTGATCGTGGCTCGGATCCAGAGCCACCCATCCGGTCCGCCCCAAAGTCGGTTCCCCAGGGCATCGGCAGACCAGCATCGAAGTCAGTCGCTCAGCAGGCTGCCCATCTATCAGAAAATTCAGCCCGACGGCCGTCATCCCGGCCCGTTCTGAAGTCAAACAATGACCACACTGCCTTGCACACCGGCGTGTCTGCCCCTGTAAAGCCGGCCGCGCCTTCCCCGAGGGTGAAGGCCATACGGAGTGGCGCGCGCTGATGGTCGGGCGGGCGAGGATCAAGATCGAGGACGCTGCCATGGAGATCGCCAGCCTCGACGCCTGCGACGGCGCGTCGCTCGCAGCACGCTGGCGGCGGCTGACCGGCCGTCCGCCAGGGCCGGGGCTTCGGGGCGAGCTTCTGCGCTGGGCGATCAGCGTGAGGCTTCAGGAGCAGGCGGCGGGCGGGTTCTCGCCCGCCTTGCAGCGCCGTCTTGCGCTGTTGGCGCGAGCTCATGCGCGGGAGATCAGGGACGCCGCTGCCGGCGGAGACGTTGCCATCGGCAAGGGCGGCCGGGGCAGCAATGGCAAAGTGGGCGATGGACGCGGCGACGCATCTGGTCCATTGCGCGCTCCGCGCCGGATCAAGCCCGGCTCCCGTCTGATCAGGGAGTGGAGGGGCGTCACGCACGAGGTGGTCGTGGTTCCCGAAGGCTACCTCTGGAACGGAACGACCCATGCCTCGCTCTCGGCCATCGCGCTCGCGATTACCGGCACGAGCTGGAACGGCTGGCGCTTCTTCGGCGTCGAGCGGGCGGGAGCCAAGATCGAACGCAAGACCGAATGGTCGAGGCAAGCCGAACCTCGGACGCAGCGATCCAGATCGACAGACCTGGACAGCGGCCGTCGCCATCAGGCCGATCCAATGCCGCCCATACCGGCTGGCGGACCAGACGCGCCGTCTCCAGCAGCGGAGAACCCTCATGGCGCGCGGTGAAGCTCAGTCCCATGGGAAGGCCCCATCGCTCATGACGGCGTCTGGAGCGGCTTGCCGGTTGTCGCTGATCGTGGAGGCGCTCCATGACAGGCAGTGACGGGGAACTCCGCCACAACGGCAAGCCACAACGCAGGAGTTCGGCCCGCAGTGATCCGACGCTGCGCAACAATCAGCGGTTCGGACAGGCAGAAAGCCCCGCAACTGGAGCCACGCTACAGAAGCGCTGCGCGATCTACACGCGCAAGTCGACGGAGGAAGGGCTCGATATGAACTTCAACTCCCTCGACGCCCAGCGCGAGGCCTGCGAGTCCTACATCGCCTCGCAGCGCCATGAAGGCTGGACGCTCATTGGCAAGACCTATGACGACGGCGGCTACTCCGGCGGCTCGATGGAGCGGCCGGGTCTGGCAGCCCTGCTCGCCGATATCGACGCGGGGCGCATCGATGTGGTCGTGGTCTACAAGGTCGACCGCCTGACCCGATCCCTCGCGGACTTCGCAAGGATGGTCGAGCGGTTCGATGCGCGCGCCGTCTCCTTCGTCTCGGTGACGCAGGCCTTCAACACCACGACCAGCATGGGCAGGCTGACCCTGAACGTGCTGCTCTCCTTCGCCCAGTTCGAGCGCGAGGTCGGAGCCGAGCGCGTGCGCGACAAGGTCGCGGCGTCGCGGAAGAAGGGGATCTGGATGGGCGGGGCGGTTCCCCTTGGCTATAGGGCCGAGAACCGCAAGCTCGTGATCGAGCCGGAGGAGGCGGAGAGGGTGCGGGAGATCTTCCGGCTCTACCTCGATCTTAAGTCCATGACCGCCCTGCTCGCCGAGCTCAACCGGCGTAACATCCGCACGGCGCGGCGGGTCTCGCGAACCGGCCGGACCAGCGGCGACGTTGCGTTCGGCACTGGCTCGATCTTCTACCTCCT
Source organism: Hyphomicrobiales bacterium (assembly GCA_027488155.1). Taxonomy (GTDB): domain Bacteria; phylum Pseudomonadota; class Alphaproteobacteria; order Rhizobiales; family Beijerinckiaceae; genus TNE-4. The sequence goes on from JAIYCE010000036.1 coordinate 7,724, forward strand.
TCACAACCCGGTCTATGTTGGCGAGGTCTACCACAAGGGCGAGGTCTATCCGGGCGAGCATGAACCGATCCTCGACCGGCCTGTCTTCGAGGCGGTTCAGGCCAGGCTCGCATCGCAGGCTCCGCCGAAGCGCGGACGCCGCCCGTCCAGCCCCGCCCTGCTCATGGGCCTGATCTTCGATTCCGCCGGCAACCGCATGACGCCAGCCCACGCCAACAAGGGCGGGGTGCGCTATCGTTATTATGTCTCCCGCGCCATCGCCGAGGGGCGGAAAGCCGAGGCGGGCGATCCGGCCCGCGTTCCCGCGCCCGAGATCGAGGCGGCGGTCATCGATGCGCTGCGGAGGGAGGTCGAGCGAGGCGAGGTCGACGGCCCGGGGTCATCGCGGCGGGGCGAGGCTGCTGAGCCGGAAGCGCTGCGGCAGGGCGAGATCGACTGCCCAAGGATAACGCCGGGGCGCTCCCCGACGCCGCCCCCATCATCCGATGCGAGCGGCCCTGCGGCGCAACAGATTGCAGGAACTGCGACCAGTCTCGCGGCACCGCGCCCTGTCGCTGACGTCGACGACGACGCGGCCACCCTCATCGCCCGCCATGTCGAGACCATCGCCGTGCATCCCCACCGGATCATCCTCACGCTCAGGGACGGCCACAAGAGATCAAATGCCAATGGCGCTGGGGAAAGAACCAGGGCGAAGGGCGTCAGGCCCGTCGCGGACATCGCCAGCAAGGCGGATGACGCCGACAACATGGACAGCGCGAACGACGCGGATAACGTGAACGGCGCGGACGACGCCAGCATTGGGGAGAGCGCGCGCAACGCGGACAGCGCAGACAACGTCGGCGATGAGGGCAGTGCAGACGATGCCGGCGCATTGGAGACTGCTGACGATGCGAACAGCGCGGCGCGGCCCTACTCCGCGCAAATACCTACCGGCCCATCAGGGAATCGAGCTTCCCGCCCCGCCGTCCTGACCATCCCCTGGTCGACCGATCGCTCCCGGCCCCGTCGGCGCTTCATCGCGGCTGCATCCACAGATGCCGCCAAGTCCGATGACCGTCGCCGCCTCGCCCACGCCATCCACGCCGCCCGGACCTGGTTCGCCGACATCGCCTCCGGCGCTGCGGAGAGCCTCGATTCCATCGCCCGGCGCGAGGGCAAACACGAACGCACCATCCGCGCCAACCTCGCCCTTGCCTTCCTCGCTCCCGACCTCGTCGAACATCTCCTCGATCATGGCCTGCCCGATCACTGGACCATGACCGACCTGACCCGCCGCCTCCCTCGCCTCTGGTCCGAGCAGCGAACAATGCTCAAGGCTTGAGGTCAGGGCAAACCGATAGAGGCGGGCGTGCAGCCATAGCCAATGCTCGCCGTCGCGTCGCGCCACTGCAGCGCGCAACAACCGACGATTTGTCATGCGGGATTGAAAGGGCTGGCCCAGCAAGGGCGACGCCAGTTCGTGGCAAAAAGGGCTTGAGCAAGACAGCAAGCATATGCACCTTCAAACGTGGCGTCGCCAAGCCCATGTCCAGCGCCGATCGCCACCGAGGCCAAACAGACCGCAGCAGCGAGATCTGCGACCTCAGCAAGTGAGGGAATTCGACCGCGCCGCTTCGGTGATGGGCGCCGCCGGGCTGACAACAAATCCAGAGCCGCCAGCGCCGCCCCCTCGTACCTCAACAGGCCGCCTTTTTGCGCCGCCGCCAAATCCGCGTCCGAGGCCGCCCGCCTCCATAGCCATGGAGACGCCAAGCAATACCGCCACCGCGCCCCGCAAGCGAACCGCGCTCTCCAAGGTGCGAACCGCGTCTGGCCGCGCCTCTGGACTACAAAGTCGGAAACCGGAAATCCGCAGCCCAGACGCGGCCGTGAAGTCCCCTGACCACGCGCCCAATCCGCCTGCCGACAGACCGCGCCGTCCCGCACGCCCCGCGCAAGCCATTGAATTCCCCGTCGATGCCGACAAGGAATTTAATGATAGACGAGGAATTTAAGTAGTGGTGGGCGCGACAGGGATTGAACCTGTGACCCCTACGATGTCAACGTAGTGCTCTCCCGCTGAGCTACGCGCCCGCCTGTAGAACCAGTGCGGTTCGGGATGGCCGGTTCTTTAGCCGCTTGCCCGGCGTCTGGCAAGCGTTTCGCGGCGTTATGAATGGGGCAGGGTAGATCTCGTGCCTGAGCCTTAAGTCTTCAGGCAGCGATCAGCATCTTCTGAACTTCAGAAACAAGATCGCGCAAATGGAAGGGCTTGGACAGGATCTTGGCATCCTTGGGTGCCTGCGAATCCGGGTTCAGCGCCACGGCGGCAAAGCCGGTGATAAACATCACCTTGATATCGGGGTCGAGTTCGGTCGCGCGCCGGGCGAGCTCGATACCGTCCATTTCTGGCATCACGATATCGGTCAGCAGCAATTCGAACGGTTCTTCGCGGAGCCTGTTATAGGCCGAAAGACCATTGTCATAGGATGCGACCTCGAAACCCGCATTCTCGAGCGCCTTCACAAGGAAGCGCCGCATGTCATTGTCGTCTTCAGCCAGAAGGATACGCTGGAGGGAACCGTCTTCAGAAATCATATGCTCAACCCCGTCTTGGCCCCATCAAGCGCGAAGCGGGTAAACAACAGGTGAATAAAGGCCAGTTTCTGGCCATAAAGGTTAAGGGTCTTCTGCCACACAACTGGCCCGAAAGGTGCAGATACGTGCCCGGAGCCGCTGCGGTGGCAAGGGCAAGGCATGGACGCGTCCTTTGATTCTGGGTCATACTGGTCATTGTCGCGCAGGAGAGCGGAAGTGATGCAAGGTGGGTATGGGTCCGCCGGTTCGAATACCGACCGACCGGCCTTCGAGGTGCTGGAACCAGCAACGGTCACGGTCCCGTTGGTGTTCAACTCGCCTCATTCTGGTGCGGTCTACCCGCCCTCTTTTCTTGCGGCATCTCGCCTCGATCCGCTGACATTACGGAAATCGGAAGATTGCTTCGTCGATGAATTGTTCGGCTCAGCGACGGCATTTGGTGCGCCGCTGTTGCGGGCACATTTCCCGCGCGCTTTTCTGGATGTGAATCGCGAGCCTTACGAGCTCGATCCGCGCATGTTCGAAGGACGTCTGCCGTCTTTCATCAATGCCCGCTCCATGCGGGTTGCCGGCGGCCTTGGCACGATTGCCCGCATCGTTGGCGATCAGCAGGAAATCTATGCCCGCAAACTGCCGGTTGCCGATGCGCTTGAGCGGATCGAAGGTCTCTACAAGCCCTATCACCGGGCTTTGCGCCAAGTTCTGCAAGATCAGCATCGCCGTTTCGGGCTTGCTGTTCTTATCGATTGCCATTCAATGCCGTCGACTGGGGCGCATCGCGAGGAGGGCCAGCGCGCCGATATCGTGCTGGGTGACCGGTTCGGTACGAGTGCAGCGCCCTTTTTCGTTGATTTGGTGGAAGAGGCCTTGCGCGGGCGCGGATATCGCGTCGGCCGCAATCGCCCCTATGCCGGTGGCTTCATTACGGAGCATTACGGCAACCCCGCCAATTCGATCCATGCCGTCCAGATTGAGATCAATCGCGGCCTCTACATGGACGAGCGAAAACTGACGAAGGCTCCGGGATTTGCTCCGCTCAAAGCCGATCTTGATACGATGATGGCCAGCCTTGTTGCGGCATTAGGCTATCATGAAACCCGCATTGCGGCGGAATAGCCTGAATTTTCAGATATTTAGAGCCAGACAAAAAAAGAGCCGCCTTGCGGCGGCCCAAGTCTAGGGAGGAAACGCCCAAGGAGGGCTGTGGGGCAACGCACCGCGTCACCGCACAAAAAAGATATTAAACCGCACTGCACAAAAGGCAAGTGTTGCTGACGTATTTTTATTGGCAAAGCTGCATCGCCGCCATGCGCAGGCCGCAAGGCCCATTGCCAAGGTCCTTGTCGAAGGCTAGAGCCGCTCAAACGCAGCTGGAAGCCAACTGATGACTGCTCCCGTCGATCTCAACGCCTTTCTGGACCAGCTGGCCGACGTGTCCGGCGCTGCGATTATGCCTTTTTTCCGCACGGCGATCGCTGCCAACGACAAGTCGCGTGGCGGGGTCTTCGACCCGGTAACGGAAGCGGACCGGGCGAGCGAGGCCGCGATGCGGCAGCTCATCAAGCGGCAGTTTCCGGCCCATGGCGTCGTGGGCGAGGAATATGGCGCAGAGAATGCCGAAGCGGAATTCTGCTGGGTCCTCGATCCGATCGACGGCACTAAAGCCTTCATATCGGGCCTGCCGGTTTGGGGAACGCTGATTGGGCTTTTGCAGAATGGTCGCCCCGTCCTGGGCATGATGAACCAGCCTTTCACCCGAGAGCGCTTCTGGGGCGATGGCGGGCAGGCCCGTTGGCGTGGTCTATCGGGCGAGCGCGCATTGATGACCCGTCCCTGCACCTCCTTGGCCGATGCGACGTTGATGACGACGACGCCAACCATGTTTTCGGGCGACGAACACCAAAAGTATCAAGCGGTGGAAAGCGAAGTCCGTCTCGCGCGCTATGGCTGCGATTGCTATGCCTATTGCGTGCTGGCAGCCGGCCATGTCGATGCCATCATCGAAACCAGCTTGAAGCCGCATGATGTTGTTGCGCTTGTGCCGATCGTTGAAGGTGCAGGCGGGGTCATCACGACATGGGACGGTGGCCCCGCTGCGCAAGGCGGTGCCATTGTTGCGTCAGGCGACAAGCGCCTTCATGAGATCATTCTTGAAAAGCTAGCAACGGCGTAACTGCTGGCTCGGCCATAAACGCATCGAAAGCGCGCCAGAACCATGCGCGCGTTGTATTTGTTTCAATCAAAATCTCGTGCTCACAATCGGCGAGTGTCAAAAACTCCCCATGTGGCAAAGCGTCGAAAAATGCTTGTGCAGCAAGCGTCGACGTAACCCGATCATGTGCACTAGCCAATCCCAAAAGCGGTGTTGAGACGCGCGAAGCAACACGGCTGATGCGACGCATGGCTTGAAAGCTTGTTGCCACCCATTGGATAGTCGGATCGCCTAAGCCAATGCTTGGTATCGCTTCCAGAATCTGGCGAGAACGCGCGTGTCTTCTCGCATCGCGCGTCAATATGTTATTGGCGAAGGGCTTGAAGAGGGCAGGCGTGTCATTTCCACCTGGCACAAAGCGCTCGCCCATCCCCAAACGCGTGAGCGCGCGCGCGAGTGTTTCGGCCATGCGCGGGTGTGGCACTAAGCTAATATCCAGCATCGGCGCCGTTGTGACGGCGCGCGCGAACACATCTGGATGACGGGCGAGCGCATCAATCAATATCGCGCCTCCCATCGAATGGCCGAAGCCAAAATAGGGGCGTGGTACCTCGCTCGTCCGTAGCCAATTAAGGGCAGCCTCTAAGTCATAATGATAATCAGAAAAGGCCCGAACATGTCCTTTGCGCGGGTCAGCCAAGAGCCGCTCTGAGCCACCTTGTCCGCGCCAATCAAAGGCAAAAACGGCGAAGCCTCTGCCCTGCCATTCAGCGATTGTCTCAAAATACTTCTCAACGGCCTCGCTGCGCCCCTGTAAAATCAGAAGAGTGCCCCGTGCTATGCCATGCGCAGGCCAAAACGCGCCGCGCAAACGGACACCATCCGCTGTCGTCAGGATTGCCAAAACCGTACCGTGAGGTTCCGGGTTAAACTCGGCCCCAAACAAACGGGATAAAACCTCCTGCGGCACCCTCTTGAATCCTTTTTGCTTCGCTCCCATCTGAATGATGCACCGGCCATGTTGGCGGTGCAAGGATAGCCCGACCATAAGGTGGGCTACCCGCATGTCGCTTCAAAGGAGGATATGCCATGCGCACATTTGATCTCTCGCCGCTTTATCGCAATACGGTTGGCTTCGATCGCCTGTTCAAGATGGTCGATCAGCTTGCGGATCCGCAGCAGAATAGCTACCCGCCCTATAACATTGAGCGGCTCAACGAAAATGATTACCGCATTTCCATTGCGGTGGCTGGTTTCACCGATCATGAGCTTTCGATCGAGTCGAAGGAAAACTCGCTCATCGTCCGCGGTGAAAAGAATGTCGAAGACGCGTCTGACAAGCCGGAATATCTCTATCAGGGTATTGCCGCGCGCGCTTTCGAGCGCCGTTTCCAACTCGCTGATCACGTTCTTGTGAATGGCGCGCGTCTGGAAAACGGCTTACTTCACATCGAGCTGCATCGCGAAATTCCGGAAGCAAAGAAGCCGCGCGTCGTTCCGATCACGACATCCGGTGCTAAAACCATCGAGACGACGGCTGAACAAAAAGCTGCTGCTTAATTGCAGCATATCATTCTGGATTGACCTCCAAACGAAAAGGCGCCCCGCAAGGAGCGCCTTTTTTTGCAATGTGTTTAGTACCCATTATTCGGCGGCGGCGCGGTGCCCTGCCACTACCGCGAGCACCGCATCGACCTCTTCAGCCTTTGTTGCAAAGCTTGTCACAAAACGCAGAAAAGCTTCATCGTCTCTGATCGTGAAACCATCGGGAACACAATTGCTCGACCAAGGTGCCGCGCGGATTTCGGCTTCATCCAAGGCCTTTTTGGCCGCCAGCGGAACGACAACGAAAACCTCATTCGCATCGACAGGCCAAGGTAGGCGCGCACCAGGAGTTTGGCGCAATCCCTGCGCCAGTTTTTGTGCCATCGCATTCGCATGTGTCGCATTCTTGATCCAATGATCGTTCTCGAGATAGCCAATCATCTGCGCGCCGAGGAGGCGGCCTTTCGAGAGCGTATGTCCGCCGCGCTTGCGGCGATATTGGAAGTTTTCTGCCAAAGCAGGATCGAAGAAAATCACGGCCTCGCAGGCAAGGCATCCATTCTTCGATGCGCCGAACGTGACAACATCGATTCCGGCCTTCCATGTCATCTCTGCCGCCGTGCAACCGAGCGCCAGCATGGCGTTGGTAAAGCGCGCGCCATCAAGGTGCGTTTTCAACCCATGCTTTTTCGCAAATGCTGTGAACGTACGAATTTCATCCAGCGTGTAGACCGTGCCGGCTTCCGTCACCTGCGAGATCGAAAGCGCGGCGGGTTGGACTGATTTGACGACGCCTTTGCCGAAGCGCGCCAATTGATGTTCGAGCGCAGCGATAGTCATTTTGCCATTGGCGCCCGGCACACCAACGATTTTGGCCCCATCGGTGAACATTTCCGGCGCACCGCATTCATCGTCCATCACATGGCTTTCGGCGTGGCAGAACACGGCACCCCATGGCGGCGTCAGTGCTGCAAGGGCGAGCGCATTAGCACCCGTCCCCGTCGCAACCATGAAATTCTGAACCTCGCGCTCGAACACCTGCGAGAGGAGCTCCGTCGCCTTGGCTGAGAAAGGATCGGTGCCATAAGGCGCCGCGGCCCCATCATTGGCGGCGATAAGCGCCTCCAAAACGGGGCGGCTCGCCCCCACCACATTGTCGCTTGCAAGATTGATCATCACCTGAGCCCTGCCTTGGCCGCCGCATCCGGCGGGGGCAAATCCATGACAGAAAGGCTCGTCATCGCCAACCCGGGGGTACAAGGAGACGGCCTTGCGCAATGGAATGGACAGTTCCCATTGTCCAACTTTCCATTTGTTACCCGAAACTGCCGCTTTCGGTAATTTCGGCCAAGAAAATCTGACGATTCTCGCATAACCCCGCTTGTGTCGAAAAAGGAAATCTGCCATCTTCGCAGCAGATAGGACAGGGTTACTGTCCCAATCGGGTGAGCGTTACAACTCATCCCCTATGGAACGCGGATATGCAGGGCGAGACGTTGAAAACGCGCAAAACGACCGGGGCACGGGCCTCGCGCTTTGCCGTGCGCGCCGCCCGTAAACCGCGAGACTGACGGGCGGCCCGGTTCCCGGAGACGCCCGCAGCGAAGGCGGGCGCAACGCGGGGCGCGTCCGTTTCTCGATCCTTCTGGCCCCGTTCGTGCATTCAGGATGACGCCCGGTTGATCCCGGGCTGACGAACCGGAGCGAGACAATGACGAGCGCGAATAACGGAATTGAGGCTGGTTTGAACGCCGTGCAGGCGGACGCTGCCGCGAAAAAGCCGCTCGTCCTAACGGACCCGGCGCTTCCCGATGCTCAGGGCCTTTACGACCCGGCGCTCGAAAAGGATTCATGCGGCGTCGGCTTTGTGGCTGACATGAAGAACCGCAAGTCACACGCCATTGTCGAGATGGGTTTGCAGATCCTGCTCAATCTCGATCATCGCGGTGCCGTGGGCGCTGATCCAAAAGCAGGCGACGGGTGCGGCATGCTTGTGCAGATTCCGCACAATTTCCTTGCGGAAGAAGCCAAGCGTCTTGGTTTCGCCCTGCCGCAACCGGGCGATTATGCCGTCGGTATGCTTTTCCTCCCGCGCGACAAAGACGGGAACGCGCTTTGCCGCCAGCTCGTCGAGAAGGTCGTTGCGGATGAAGGCCAAGTTTTCTTAGGTTGGCGCGATGTGCCAGTGAATAGTTCCTGCCTTGGCGAGTCAGTAAAGCCAAGCGAACCTAACATTGTTCAGATTTTTGTTGGTCGCGGCGAAGCCACCCGGGCTGGCGATGATTTCGAGCGACGCCTTTTCGTTCTGCGCAAGGTGATTTCCAACACCATTTACGCCATGAACGACAAGCGCACGAAGGGCTTTTACCCTGTATCCCTGTCGCATAGGACAGTGGTGTATAAGGGTCTCCTGCTTGCCACCCAACTCGGCGATTATTTCGCCGATCTTAACGATCCGCGATTCGAAAGTGCGGTCGCGCTTGTGCATCAGCGCTTCTCAACCAACACCTTCCCCACCTGGTCTCTCGCGCATCCCTACCGCATGGTCGCGCATAATGGTGAAATCAACACGCTGCGCGGCAATGTGAACTGGATGGCGGCGCGTCAGGCGTCCGTTGATTCCGATTTGTTTGGCTCGGAAATTTCGAAGCTCTGGCCGATCTCATATGAAGGCCAGTCGGACACGGCGTGCTTCGACAACGCGCTCGAATTCCTCGTGCAGGGCGGCTACTCACTCGCCCATGCGATGATGATGCTGATCCCCGAAGCATGGGCTGGCAATCCGCTGATGGATGAAGAGCGCCGCGCTTTCTATGAATACAATGCCGCGCTGATGGAGCCGTGGGACGGCCCCGCTGCGGTCGCGTTCACCGATGGCCGCCAGATTGGTGCCACGCTTGATCGTAACGGTCTGCGTCCGGCCCGCTATTTCGTCACCGATGACGGCCTTGTCGTCATGGCGTCTGAGATGGGCGTTCTGCCGACGCCGGAAGAAAAGATCGTCAAAAAATGGCGTCTGCAACCCGGCAAGATGCTGCTTGTCGACCTCGAACAGGGCCGCATCGTTTCCGATGAAGAGATCAAGGAAAGCCTTTCGCGCGCCCATCCTTATCAGGAATGGCTCAATCGTACGCAGATAGTGCTCGAAGATTTGCGCCCCGTGGAACCGCGCGCGGCGCGCACCGACGTGTCCTTGCTCGATCGCCAGCAAGCCTTTGGTTACACGCAGGAAGATATCGCCATCCTGCTTGAGCCGATGGCAACAACAGGGCAGGAAGCGACAGGCTCGATGGGCACCGATACGCCGATCTCCGCCATGTCGGACAAGGCCAAGCTGCTTTACACCTATTTCAAGCAGAACTTCGCGCAGGTGACCAACCCGCCGATTGATCCGATCCGTGAAGAACTCGTGATGTCGCTTGTGTCCTTCATCGGGCCGCGTCCGAACATTTTCGATCGCGATGGCAATTCCTATCGCAAGCGCCTTGAAGTACGTCAGCCGATTTTGACCAATGTCGACCTCGAAAAGATCCGCTGCATCGGCCATTTTGAAGATTCGTTCGATACCAAGACGCTCGACATCACCTATCCGGCTGAGCAGGGCGAAGCGGGCATGGCTGATGCGCTCGAACGGTTGTGCGAACGCGCGGAAGCGGCTGTGAAGGGCAAGTATAACATCATTGTTCTGTCGGATCGCATGGTCGGTTCGGATCGGATTCCGATCCCAGCTCTGCTCGCGACGGCGGCCGTTCATCATCATTTGATCCGCAAGGGTCTGCGTACTTCCGTTGGCCTCGTCGTCGAAACCGGCGAAGCGCGCGAAGTTCATCATTTCTGCTGCCTCGCCGGTTATGGCGCAGAAGCGATCAACCCCTATCTCGCCTTCGAAACATTGGCATCGATGGCAAAGGACTTCCCGGAATCGATCGATGCCTATGAAGCGCAGAAGCGTTTCATCAAGTCGGTCGGCAAAGGCATCCTGAAGGTCATGTCCAAGATGGGCATCTCGACCTACCAATCCTATTGTGGCGCGCAGATTTTCGATGCGGTGGGTTTGGCGGATGATTTCGTCGCGAAATATTTCGCTGGTACGCATTCGCGTATCGGAGGCGTGGGCCTTGCTGAAGTTGCCCATGAAACTGTCACACGCCACAGTGATGCATTCGGCAATTCGCCGGTCTATCGTTCGGCGCTCGATGTTGGCGGCGAATATGCCTACCGCATTCGCGGTGAGGCCCATGCGTGGTCGCCCGAATCGGTGTCGCTCTTGCAGCATGCCGTGCGTGGTAACGCGCAGGACAAATATCGCGATTACGCCAAGCTCCTCAACGAACAGAATGAGCGCCTGCTGACCGTGCGCGGCCTTTTCCGTATCAAGGGTGCGGAAGAAGACGGCCGTAAGCCAGTTCCGCTCTCGGAAGTCGAACCCGCGTCCGAAATCGTTAAGCGCTTCGCCACCGGTGCGATGTCGTTCGGCTCAATTTCGCGCGAAGCGCATACGACGCTTGCTGTCGCGATGAACCGTATCGGCGGCAAGTCGAACACGGGCGAGGGCGGTGAAGAAGCTGATCGCTTCAAGCCCATGAAGAATGGCGATTCCATGCGCTCTGCGATCAAGCAGGTCGCCTCAGGCCGCTTCGGCGTGACGACGGAATATCTCGTCAATTCCGACATGATGCAGATTAAGATGGCGCAGGGTGCCAAGCCCGGCGAAGGCGGCCAGTTGCCAGGCCATAAAGTCGATGCCGTCATCGCAAAGGTGCGCCACTCGACACCGGGCGTCGGCCTGATTTCGCCGCCGCCGCATCACGATATTTATTCGATCGAAGATCTTGCCCAGCTCATCTACGATTTGAAGAACGTCAATCCGACGGCGCAGGTTTCGGTGAAGCTCGTCTCGGAAATCGGCGTCGGCACTGTCGCTGCCGGTGTGTCGAAGGCGCGTGCCGATCACGTTACGATTTCCGGCTTTGAAGGTGGCACGGGCGCGTCCCCCCTCACCTCGATCAAGCATGCCGGGAGCCCATGGGAAATCGGTTTGGCCGAAACCCATCAGACATTGGTGCTCAACGGTCTGCGTTCGCGCATTGCCGTTCAGGTCGATGGTGGCTTGCGCACAGGTCGCGACGTCATCATCGGTGCGCTGTTGGGAGCCGATGAATTCGGCTTCGCCACGGCGCCTTTGATTGCGGCCGGCTGCGTGATGATGCGCAAATGCCATCTCAACACCTGCCCCGTCGGCATTGCGACGCAGGATCCCGTGCTGCGCAAGCGTTTCGTCGGACAGCCTGAGCACGTCATCAACTTCTTCTTCTTTGTCGCCGAAGAAGTGCGTGAGGAAATGGCGCGTCTCGGCTATCGCACGATGAACGAGATGATTGGCCAGATGCAGATGCTCGACCGCGAAAAGGCGATCGGCCATTGGAAAGCAAAGGGCCTCGATTTCTCGAAGCTCTTCCATAAGCCGCAGGCTTCGAAGCAGACTGAGATCTTCCACTCGATGGTCCAAGATCACAATCTCGGTTCGGTGCTTGATCGTACGCTCATTGAAAAGGCGAAATCTGCAATTGAAGCCGGGAAGCCGGTGCAGATCGAAACCGCGATCAAGAGCCTCAACCGCACAACAGGCGCGATGCTCTCGGGCGAAGTGGCGAAGCGTTATGGGCATAAGGGCCTGCCCGATGATACAATCCATGTGAAGTTGAAGGGCACGGCCGGCCAAAGCTTCGGTGCTTGGGTGGCGCATGGCGTTACGCTCGAACTTGAAGGCGAAGCGAACGACTATGTCGGCAAGGGCCTCTCGGGCGGTCGCCTCATTGTCTATCCGCCGAAGGAAGCCACGAAGATCGTGCCGGAAGAGTCGATCATTGTCGGCAACACCGTGCTGTACGGCGCGATCCTCGGCGAGTGCTATTTCCGCGGCGTCGCGGGCGAGCGTTTTGCGGTCCGCAATTCGGGCGCTATCGCCGTTGTCGAAGGCACGGGCGATCATGGCTGCGAGTACATGACAGGCGGGGTCGTCGCAGTGATTGGCAAGACAGGACGCAATTTCGCGGCCGGCATGTCGGGTGGCATTGCGTATGTTCTTGATGAAGAGGGTGATTTCGACCAGCGCTGCAATCTGGCCATGGTGGAACTCGAACCCGTCATCGCCGAAGAAGATGCCAATGAAAAGTTCAACCACCAGACCGGCGATCTCATCGCCCATGGCCGGGTTGAAATCATGCGCGATCTCACCCGCAACGATGCGGCGCGTCTGCGCATGTTGATCACCAACCACCTCAAATACACAGGCTCAGCGCGTGCGCGTCAGATCCTCGACAATTGGGGTCATTATCTGCCGAAATTCCGCAAAGTGATGCCGGTCGAATATCGCCGCGCACTCGAGGAATTGATGACGGAAAACGAAAAGCGGCCTGTGGCCGTTACGGGAGCTTGATCGATGGGCAAGGTAACAGGCTTTCTGGAAATCGAACGTCGCGATCGGGGTTATAATCCGGCCGCGGATCGAATCCGCAATTTCAAAGAATTCGTGATCCCGCTCTCCGAAGAGGCGACGAAGGATCAGGCTTCCCGTTGCATGAGTTGCGGCATTCCCTACTGCCACAATGGCTGCCCGGTGAATAACCAGATCCCGGATTGGAACGATCTCGTCTATCATGGCGATTGGGCGAACGCGCTGCGCAATCTCCATTCGACGAATAACTTCCCGGAATTTACCGGCCGCATCTGCCCTGCACCGTGCGAAGCCTCCTGCACGCTTAACCTTCAGGATGCGCCGGTCACGATCAAGACGATTGAGTGCGCCATCGTCGATCGCGGTTGGAAGGAAGGCTGGATCGTTCCCGAACCCGCCAAGACACTCACGGGCAAGCGCGTCGCGATTGTCGGTTCTGGCCCGGCCGGTTTGGCAGCGGCGCAGCAACTCGCGCGCGCCGGGCATGAAGTCCATGTGTTTGAGAAGCACGCCAAGGCGGGCGGTCTGCTACGCTATGGCATTCCCGATTTCAAAATGGAAAAGCACCTCATCGATCGCCGCATCAAGCAGATGGAAGGCGAGGGCGTTGTGTTCCATTATAACATCAATGTCGGCATCGATCGTTCGATCGCCGATCTCAAGGCGAATTATGACGCTGTCATCATGGCGGGTGGAGCTGAAAAGCCGCGCGACATTCCTGTGCCGGGTCGCGATCTCGCCGGAATCCATTTCGCGATGGATTTCCTGCCGCAGCAGAACCGCCGCGTGTCGCATGAGCCTGTGAAGTCAAATGCGCCGATCCTCGCGAATGGCAAGCATGTCGTCGTCATCGGCGGCGGCGATACCGGTTCGGACTGCATTGGTACGTCAATTCGTCAGGGTGCGCTGTCGGTCACGCAGATCGAAATCATGCCGCAGCCGCCGGAGAAGGAAAACAAGCTCCTCACCTGGCCGAATTGGCCGATGAAGATGCGCACATCCTCATCGCAGCAGGAAGGCGCAGAACGCGATTTTGCCGTTAATACCGTCTCCTTCGAAGGTGAGGACGGTGCGGTCAAGGCGCTCCATTGCGTGCATGTGGATGAAAAGTTCCAGCCGATTCCCGGCACAGAGTTTTCTATTGCGGCCGATCTCGTGCTGCTCGCCATGGGCTTCGTTTCGCCCCTTCACGATGGCATGGTGAGCGAACTGGGTGCCGAACTCGATCCGCGCGGCAATGTCAAAGCCGATACGATGCATTACAAGACGAGCGTCGAGAAGGTTTACGCCACGGGCGACATGCGCCGCGGCCAATCGCTCGTCGTATGGGCGATCCGCGAAGGCCGTCAGGCAGCCCGCGCGGTCGATCTCGATCTGATGGGCAAGACGACGCTGCCGCGTTGATCCTGTCGGCACGGAATAGAAAAGGCGGCTTCGGCCGCCTTTTTTTATTTCAGAAGTTTCTGCACCGTCGCCGTGTTTGGATAGCCATCGGGGCGCAGGCCGTTCTTTTCCTGAAACGCAATCAGCGCCTCACGCGTTTTCGAGCCGAAACGTCCGTCGGGCTCGCCGACATCGTAGCCGAGCGATTTCAATTTTTTCTGAATGGCCATGCGTTCGTTGAGCCCCATGGGCTTTTCGTGCTTCGGCCATACGCCTTGGATTGCGGGTCCGCCCGCAATCCTGTCGGCAAGATGGGCTACGGCCAACGCATAGGCGTCCGACGCATTATAGGCTTTGATTGCAGCGTAATTGGCCGTGATCAGAAACGCCGGTCCCTCAGCACCGGCGGGTAAGAATAGACTCGCCTCGGCGCTGCCGCCCAGCGCACCTCCATCGGTGCGTTTCACCCCAACACGCGCAAACTGGCTGAACGTGCCGCGCCTGTTGCGGTAATCAAAGGCCTTCGGGAGCGTAACTTCGTAGCCCCATGGCAGATCGCGGACCCAGCCTTTTTCCTTCAGATAATGCGCGGTCGAGGCGAGCGCGTCGACGGGATCGTTCCATATGTCGCGCTTGCCGTCGCCATTGCCGTCGACGGCATATTGGCGGAAGGTCGAGGGCATGAATTGCGTGTGCCCCATTGCGCCCGCCCACGAGCCTTTCATAGCGCTACGCCCGACATGGCCCTGCTGGAGGATCGCCATCGCCTCGATGAGTTCATCGCGGAAAAATTCACCGCGGTAGCGTTCATAGGCAAGGGTCGCGAGCGAGCGGATGATGTCTTTGCTCCCGGTCGCACTGCCGAAGCTTGTCTCAATGCCCCAGATCGCAAGAACGATGTACGGGTCGACGCCGGTCTTCTCGGATATGCGGTCAAGCAGGCTTGCATAGTCGCGCGCACGCGCTTCGCCCTGTGCGATCCGCGAGGATCCGACGGCTCCTTCGAGATACGACCAGACAGGCTTGATGAATTCTGACTGTTTCTTGGTGAGCGCGATGATGGCCGGATCGAGCATGACGCCAGCCATCGCCTGGTCGAAAATCGCTCGGTTGATGCCCTTAGCTCTAGCGGCGGGCCACAGCGTCTGCTCCACCCAGGTTTGGAAGCCCCCACCCTGCTGCGTTTGTGCCGGGGCGGCAGGCTTGGCGATGGCAAAGCCGGATAAGGGCGCCATCAGGCACAGGCAGGCAAGGAGGATACGGACGATCATGGCGGGGTCCAACGTAACGCAACCGGGTTTCCGTTCATCTCCTGTAAAGGTTGAATTTGCGTTGATGCCGTCAAGTTCAGGCCGTGCTTGCCTTGATCTCGGGCCTGCCCCAAAAAGGCGGAACAGACCTGATCGATGCGCCGGAAACAGGGATTGAAGAGTTCGATGAGCCGCAAGATCCGTAAGGCCGTTTTCCCCGTTGCCGGGCTTGGCACCCGCTTTCTGCCTGCCACCAAGGCCGTACCGAAAGAGATGCTGACGGTGGTCGACCGTCCCGTGATCCAGCATGTCGTCGATGAGGCGCGTGCGGCGGGCATTGAGCATTTCGTTTTTGTCACAGGCCGTGGCAAGGCTGTCATCGAAGATCATTTTGACATGCATTTCGAGCTTGATCGCACGCTGGCTGAACGCGGCAAGATCAAGGAGCTCGAAGCTCTCGCAAACGATCTGCCCGAGGCCGGCCAGACGAGCTTCACGCGCCAACAAGCGCCGCTCGGTCTCGGCCATGCCGTCTGGTGCGCGCGCGACATTGTTGGTGATGAGCCTTTTGCGTTGCTGTTGCCCGATATGCTCCATCACGGCAAACAGCCTTGTCTGGCGGGCATGATCGACGCCTATGAAAGTCATGGCGGCAATCTCGTCGCGGTTTACGAAGTGCCTGATAGCGATACGCATCAATATGGCATTTGCGGCGTCAAGGATAAGAACGGCGCACTTGCAATTACACAGATGGTTGAAAAGCCGAAGCAAGGGACGTCGCCGTCGAATCTGGCAATCTCTGGGCGTTATATTCTTCAGCCTGAAATCTTTTCGATTCTCGAAAAGCAGGAGCGTGGTGCGGGTGGCGAAATCCAGCTGACGGATGCGATGATCACGCTCGCGCAAAAGCAGGATTTTTACGCCCATGTTTTCGATGGCGCGATTTATGATTGCGGCATGAAGATCGGCTTTCTGATGGCCAACCTTATGCTCGGCCTCGAGCGACCGGATCTCGGCCCTGAATTGCGCAAAGCCATCGCCGGGCTGAAATGATCAGCGAACGACTTTTAATCCTGCCATAAAGATATTCGCTTCGTAGCTGTTAAATTTGTAGGTGGATGTCAAGACGTCGCGCTGTGCACTGACGCGCCCAACGAGATAGCGTGTGATGGCATATTCGGCTGCTATTTCGCCGAGGGCGCGATTCTGCTCACCGGGTACGCCGACATATTCAGCGCGGCTCAGGTCGAGATTGGCAAACAAAGCGAGCCTGGCTCCAAACAATTGCCGCCATGTTGCCCCGACAAGGTTTTCCTTAGCACCGAAGGCCCCGCCGATCGTCGTTTCATTGATGCCAGTGCGGATGCGGCCTTGCAGCGAGGCCGTCGGCGAAATCTGCCATGCCCCAATCAAGCCGAAGACTGGCCATTGTGTCGTTTTCACAAGGGCATTTTCATAATCGCGCCAGAGATATCCGGCATAGCCTTCAGCCGTCACCTTGTCGTTGAGTCTGTAGCTAAGGCCGACTGTCGGTTGATAGCCGTTTGAACTGCGCTGAATATTGTTGATGTAAGTCCCCTCGTAATTGCGCCGGTCCATCAAGAGCTCGACATAGGGTGTCAGCCTGTCATTGACTTCAAAGCCGCCGCGTAAGGCACCCATCGTCGTGGTGTAAGATCGGCCTGGTGTCTGTGCGACATCGGTGAACCCTTCCCACAAACCGAGCGATGCGAAGAATTGGCCAAATTTCTTCAACACTCTGGCGCTGCCCCACACCTCGTTCACCGTGGCATCAGGGGCTGCGAGCACGAGATTTTCGGGCGATTGCTCGGATAGCGATGAAGCGCGTGCGTTCAAGAACAGCCACGTGCTGTCGTTGATGTCATAGCGATAGGTCGCATCCGCGACACCATCGAAACGATTGGCGGAATCGACCTGCTGATAGCTGAACATGCGTCCGCGCAGATTAACTGTCAGGGCATTCCTGTCCCAGTTCGATTCTGCATCGAGCTTGAATGCGGGGCTGATGAGAGATGAGCCCTTGGCGAAAGCGTTGGGTACGCGACGGGGATTCGTATCGTAGCCGACATTCACTTCGATGGCGGGGCGCAAGGTGAACCGCCCGAGGGTGAGCGTGTCAGTTTGCGCCGAACCCGTAATCAGCTCGGGATCCGGCATTCTCGGTCGGTCTCCCGGGACGCCCGCACCCGCCAGCAATGCCCCCGACGGTGCTAGACCAACAGCCGCAGTCAGCTCGACAGGGGCCGGCGGTGATGCTCTCGACGGTAGCGACGCGTTGCGCGTCGGCAATTCCGGCGCAGGCAGACTAGGACGGATCGGAAGAGGGGCTGCCGGATCGGAGACTGGCGCCGACCTCGCTGCTGTTCGCGCCTCTGCCAAGGGCGGTGCACCGGCAATCGGCCAGATGCCCTGCGCGCGCGCAGGCTCGGCGACCAATAGTGTCGCCGCTGTAATCCAAGGGCTCATCGATAATGAGCGAAGCGAGAAAAATCGTCTCACGGCATTCCTTCGCGTCCAGAACATCCGGCTACAACGCGACACGCCGATCCCGCACCATGGCCTTGTCATGGTTAAAGAGCCGTGAAATCGTAGATTTGACAGGGCGTCAGGGCCTGCCTAATCCCATGCCCATGAACGACACACCCTCGCGCGAACAGATCATCCGCTCGGCTCTCCAGACGCTCGAGGCCGAGCAGGCGGGACTCGGCGTTTTGGCCGCGGCGCTTGCCAACGGTCTGGGCGATGCATTCTCGGCTGCGGTCTCGCACATTGCTGCCGCTGCTGGCCGGGTGATTGTCACTGGCATGGGCAAGTCCGGCCATGTCGGCCGTAAGATTGCTGCCACGCTCGCTTCGACAGGTACGCCTGCCTATTTCGTCCATCCCGGTGAAGCGAGCCATGGCGATCTCGGCATGATCCAGCCCGACGATGTCATTCTGGCCTTGTCATGGTCTGGAGAGACCGCTGAATTGCGTGACCTCGTCGCTTATGCGGCGCGCTTTCGTGTGACCTTGATCGGCATGACGGCGGGCACGGACTCAGCGCTCGCGCAACAAGCTGACATTCTCCTGCTTCTGCCGTCCGCCAAGGAAGCCTGCCCGAACGGGCTCGCCCCGACGACATCGACAACGATGCAATTGGCGATGGGTGATGCGCTCGCGGTTGCGCTGCTTGAAGTACGCAGTTTCAAGCCGGAAGATTTCCGCGTCTATCATCCGGGTGGAAAGCTCGGTGCCCAACTTAAGCAATTGCGCCACATCATGCATGGTGGCGAGCGTTTGCCATTGGTCACGCGCGGCAGTGCTATGGCAGAGGCCATCGTCACCATGAGTGCCAAGGGTTTCGGTTGCGCACTGGTCGTCGAAAGCAATGGACAATTGGCCGGCATCGTCACCGATGGCGACTTGCGCCGTCATATGGGCCCCGATCTCACCGCCAAGACTGTCGAGGCCGTGATGACGAAAAATCCCGTTACGCTGCCACCCACGGCGCTGGTCGCCGAAGCGTTGGAAATGGTCGAGACCCGTAACATCGGTGCCATCATCGTGGCTGAACAAGGCCGTCCAACGGGACTTGTCCATGTTCTCGATCTGCTGCGGATTGGTGCAGCCTGAGTTTAATAAAAAAGAGCGGGAAAGCCCCGCTCTTTTGAATGTCGTTATCGCCCTAACGATTTAATGTTAAATCCAGCCTTGCAATTCACGCTCGACGATTGCGCGGATGACCGCCATGCCCTCGTCTGAATCGTTGAGGCACTTGATATAGGCGAATTCTTCGCCGCCATTATGCTCGAAAATCTCGCGGTTCTCGCCATCGAGTTCTTCGAGCGTCTCAAGGCAATCCGAAGAGAAGCCGGGCGCAATCAGTACAAGCTTTTTCACGCCTTTTTTGGCGAGTGCTTCCACCGTCTCGTCGGTATAAGGCTTGAGCCATTCCGCTGGCCCGAAGCGCGATTGGAAGCTCATCATGAATTTATCGGGGGAAAGCCCCATCGCCTCACGCATCAGCCGCCATGTCTTTACGCATTGGCAGTGATACGGGTCGCCTTTGAGAAGATATTCTTTCGGTACGCCATGGAACGTGGCGAGAATTACGTCCGGTTCGAAATGGAGTTGCGCAAGCCCCTTCTTCAATGAGGTCACCATCGATTGAATATAGGCCGGGTCGTCATGGTAAGGTGGCGCCACGCGCAATGTTGGCTGCCAGCGCATCTGCATCAGCGCTTCGAACGTCTTGTCACAAGCGGTAGCGGTCGTTGCCGCCGCATATTGTGGATAGAGCGGGACAAGCAGAACACGGTCGCAGCCCTGCGCCTGCAAGGCTTCCAATCGCGATTTGATCGAGGGGTTGCCGTAGCGCATGGCCCAGTCCACGACGATCTTGTCGGAGAGCTCCGGCGCCATCGCCATGAGTTTTTCGGCCTGTGAGCGGGTGATTGTCTTCAAAAAGGATTCGTCGAGGTCCTTATTCCAGATCGACGCATAATCCTTACCCTTCTTCTGCGGCCTGGTCTGAAGAATGATGAGGTTGAGAAGCGGCCACCAGAGTGCGCGCGGTGTCTCGATCACGCGCTTATCGGAGAGAAATTCTTTCAAGTAACGCCGCATGGGCCAGTAATCGGTGCCATCGGGCGTACCGAGATTGGTCAAAAGCACGCCGATCTTACCGATTCTAACAACCGGGTGCCCCGCCGGTAGGGGGCCGACGGCTTTCATGCGGTCAGGGCTAAAAAGTGCGTTCATTGAGGTACTCGCTTATCTTGCCCTTCATTTAGGGGAAAAACCCAGCCCGTCCAGCCCGATTTAGCCGTAGGCATTGACCTCAGGCTTGGCAAGCGGGTCCAAACTCCCCAAAACGAATAGAATGACCGGTGCTTTGGAGAGACCCATGCCTTTGATCGACCGCCGCGAGAGTATGAAGCTGGGGTTGGGTGCATTGGCGTCCGCCGCCATTCTATCGCCAGCAGCCGCCCAATCGCCTACGCGGGTCACATTCAGCTTCATCCATACCAATGACGTGTATCGCATGGGAGAAGAGAAGGGTCGTGGCGGCCTCGCCCGTTATGCCGGCGTCGTGAAGGCTGAGAAAGCTAGAAATCCAAATAGTTTCGCCACCCATGGGGGCGACACGCTTTCGCCCAGCCTGCTTTCCGGCTTTGACCAAGGCGCCCATATGGTTGACCTGTTCAATGCTGCGGGGCTCGATCTGTTTGTGCCCGGAAATCACGAATTCGATTTCGGCAAAGAGATCTACGATAAGCGGATGAACGAAGCGCAGTTCGCGATCCTCGCCGCCAATCTGCGCCGCGCCGATGGCGGCCTTGTCGGACCCACGCGCGATTCCATGATCGTCGAACGCGCTGGCATCAAAATTGGTTTTGTTGGCGCCGCTCTCCCCAACACTCCGGAATTGTCGAATTCGGGCGACATCAAATTCGGCCCAGGCGTTGAAACGGTGGTACGCGAGGCTAAAGTGCTACGCGAGAAAGGGGCCGACTTCGTCGTTGCTCTAGTCCATCTCGATAAGGCTGATGGAAGTAAACTTGTCGAGATGCGCGCTGCCGATCTGATCCTGCAAGGTCACAATCATGATCTGCGCATAATTTATGATGGCCGCACGGCTTTGTGTGAATCCAGCGAAGATGCGCAATACATCACGGTCGTCGATATCGCGATGGATCTAAAGGTTGATGGTACAAAAAGAACGCTGGCATGGTGGCCTGAGTTTCGCGTCATCGACAGCGCTAATGTGAAACCCGATCCGGCGGTCGCCGCTAAAGTTAAATCCTACGAAGCTGTTCTGTCGGCAGAGCTTGACGTGAAGCTGGCCACCCTCGCAGCGCCGCTCGACTCTCGCACAAATATTATCCGTTCGCAGGAAGCAGCCATCGGGAATTTCATTGCAGATGCACTCCGCGACACGTTGGGCACTGAGATTACGCTGATCAATGCAGGCGGCATCCGTGCCAATAAGGAATATCCAGCAGGCGCCGAAGTGACACGGCGAGACATTCTGGCTGAGATGCCGTTTGGCAATCGCGGTGTCCGCATCGAGATTTCCGGAAAAGTAATCAAGGCGGCGCTTGAGAATGGCTTCTCACAGCTCGAGAATACCGCCGGTCGCTTTCCGCAGGTCTCCGGCATGAAGGTGGAGTATGACAAAACGAAACCGGTGGGAAGCCGTGTCGTTTCCATCATTGTTAACGGTGCGCCGCTCGACGAAGCGAAGATCTATTCAGTCGCAACAAATGACTTCATGCTGCGCGGTGGAGATGGCTACACGATGCTCGCAGGCCAGATGAAGCCGACAGTCGATTCGGGAGGCCCGCTGATGGCCAGCGACGTCATGTCTTATGCGCGCAAGCTCGGCTCCATCAACGCTAAGGTTGAAGGCCGCATCGTCGCCAAATAAGAGCCAAGCAAGATCAGCCGACGGGACGCTCGTCGGCGATCACCTTACCATCATTTGGCAGGCTGCCGGGCGCAACCAGTTCAATCTTGCCGCTGAGTTTGGTGATGGCTTTCACGCTTTCCCCAAGTGCTGCAACGAGGGCATCGTTGCAATCTGTCGCTTCCGCCCGCAATGTCATCGCATCTTGATCATTGTCGCGCGTGATGACGAGGCGCAGTCTCTTGACTTCGGGGTGGCGCTTGCCGATTTCGGCAATCTGTTCGGGACGCACGAACATGCCTTTCACCTTCGCCGTCTGATCCGCGCGGCCCATCCAACCCTTGATGCGTAAGCCTGTGCGCCCGCACGGCGATGCATCCGGCATAAACGCTGAAAGGTCGCCTAGCGCGAGGCGGATCATGGGGTGATGCATGTTGAAGGATGTCACGACGATCTCGCCGACTTCCCCTTCATTCACTGGGTCGCCCGTACCCGGACGCACGATTTCGAGGATGACGTCTTCATTGACGATCATTCCCTCCCGCGCCGCCGTTTCGTAAGCGATGACGCCGACATCGGCGGTGGCGTAGCATTGATAGGCGACAATGCCCTTGGCGGCGAAGAGATCGCGCAGACTCGGCGTGAACGCACCGCCTGAAACGAACGCCTTCTTGAGCGAGGAAACGTCTTTGCCAGTCTCCTGCGCCTTGTCGAGAATGATTTTCAGAAAATCAGGCGTTCCGGCATAAGCCACGGGGCGGAGTTGCTGAATGACCTCAAGTTGCTGATCGGTATTGCCGGGACCTGCCGGAATAACGGGACAGCCGAGCGTGCGCGCGCCCGAATCCATCACAAAGCCGCCCGGTGTCAGGTGATAGCTGAACGTGTTCAGCACGATATCGCCCTTCCGAAAACCGGCGGCAAACATCGCCCGCGCACAGCGCCAAACATCGTCCTCGCGGCTTTCGGCTTCGAAGATCGGACCGGGAGAAGCGAACAGGCGGCCATCATCGCTTGTATCGCCAATGAAACCCGCGAAAGGTGGATCAGCCTTCTGCAGAGCCGGTAGCTCGGATTTGCGCAGGACCGGCAATGTTGCCAAAGCCGAACGAGAATTGATCTTCGCGGGATCGATCGCATCCAAATGCCGCTTCCAGCCTGGCAGTTGCATCGCCTTGCGAACCAAGGCCGGGAGGCGAGAGAGGAGATTGACCTCGCGTGCAGCAGCATCCTGTTTTTCAAGCGCGTCGAAATGTTCAGTCATGCCGTCCTCATGCCAACCAGCGCTTGCGGCGCTTGTAGCTTTTCACCTCGCGGAACGATTTGCGGTCGCCGCCTGAAACACCAAGGTAGAATTCTTTCACGTCTTCGTTCTCGCGCAAAGCCTTGGCTTCGCCGTCCATCACCACGCGCCCAGTTTCTAGAATATAGCCATAGGTCGCGTAACGGAGCGCCACATTGGTATTCTGCTCGGCCAACAGGAAGGAGACACCTTCCTTCGTGTTTAACGTTTTAACGATTTCGAATATTTCTTCGACGACTTGCGGCGCAAGGCCCATCGACGGTTCATCGAGTAGGATCATCTTCGGGCGTGACATCATCGCGCGACCAATGGCGCACATTTGTTGTTCGCCGCCTGACGTGTAGCCAGCCATAGCGCTTTTACGTTGTCGCAAGCGCGGAAAGTAATCGTAAATCATGTCCACATCGCGCTTGATGGCGGCATTGCCATCGCGGCGCGTGAAGGCTCCGGTGAGAAGATTTTCTTCGATGGTGAGATGGCCGAAGCAATGACGGCCTTCCATCACTTGGATGCATCCTGTACGCACGAGATCGTTCGGGTTGAGTTTGTCGACTCGTATGCCTTCAAATTCGATCGAGCCCTTGGTGACTTCACCGCGCTCGGCCCGTAAGAGATTCGAAATGGCCTTGAGCGTCGTCGTTTTGCCCGCGCCATTCGCACCTAAAAGCGCCACAATCCCGCCGCGTGGCACTTCGAGCGAAACGCCTTTCAGCACGAGAATGACGTGATCGTAGATCACTTCGATATTATTGACGGACAGAATTGTATCGGTCGCCTGTTCGGCTGCGGGCGCGGCTGAAACGGTCATGGCGTCATCTCATCGGAGGGAGAAAAGGGGCGGCGCGGGATGCGCCGCCCCAAGACAAGTTAAGAGCCTTTCTGGCAGGCTTCGCTACGGGCAGGCCAATTGTTTGATTTGGCATAATCCGCAGCCGCAGTATCGATGAGCGGCATCACGTCATCTTTCATCGGATCCATCCACTCAGATCCCTTGACCCACTTCGTGCCATCCCACTGCGCGACATAGACTTTGTTGTGGCCGTTATGGTCGTCACAGCTGAGCTTCACGGGTGCTGCGAAACCATCCATGCCCATTTCCTTGAGACGCGCAGGAGTGATGTCGAGTGCCTCGAGACCCTT
Organism: Hyphomicrobiales bacterium; assembly: GCA_027488155.1. GTDB lineage: Bacteria > Pseudomonadota > Alphaproteobacteria > Rhizobiales > Beijerinckiaceae > TNE-4. The sequence goes on from JAIYCE010000036.1 coordinate 31,945, forward strand.
GCGCATATCTTCGGAATTGATCGCCTTCTTGCCGGTGATCTTCTGCGCTGTTCGGACCGCTTCGGCGATCAGCATGGAGTTGTAGACACCGCGATTGTAGAGGTTTTCACCCACTTTTTCCTTCGGAGCTTTTGACAGGCCCTTGTCCACGACATGCTTTTGAATGTCCTGGATGACTGGGAAGTTCGTTCCAGCCGCATGGAAGTTGAGCGACTTGTAGCCCTTTGCGGCATCGCCGCCAGCGCGCGCATCGTCATCGCCGCCAGCCCACCATACGCCGACCAGACGCTCCATCGGGAAGTTGTTCTTCGCTGCTTCTTTGACTGCTGTGGGGTTCATCGCGCCCCAGCCCTGATTATAGATCCAGTCCGGGCGGTCGCGGCGGATGTTCAGCCAGACCGAACCCTGATTTTGCATGTCGGATGCCGCCACCGGATAAAGCTTCAATTCGAAGCCATATTTTTTTCCAAGGGCTTCAAGCAGCGCGATCGGCTCCTTGCCGAACGGTGCGTCGAGATGGATCAGGCCGATCTTTTTGCCTTTGAGCTTGTCCAAACCGCCCGATTGTTCTGCCACATGGCGGATGAAGACGGACGCGCCATCCCAATAGGTCGCCGGAGGATTGAAGATCCACGGGAAGATATTGCCCTTGGCCGATGCAGACAGGCCATACGCCATCGACAGCACGGGGATCTTATCCGCCGTTGCCTTAGGGATCATCTGCAGCGTGATGCCCGTCGAATATGGGTTATAGACGACAGGGCCTTTACCCTTCGTCGATTCATAGCACTCAATACCCTTTTTGGTGTCGTAGCCCGTTTCGCATTCTTCGACGACGATTCTGGCACCACCGATGCCACCATCGCGTTCGTTCAGCATGCGCAGATAGTCATGCATGCCATCGGCAATCGGAATCCCCGAATTGGCGAACGGACCCGTGCGATAGGTGAGGAGCGGGACATAGATCGTGTCCTGTGCCTGCACCGGGACCGCGGTCAGCGTGGTCGCCCCAGCGAGAACGGCAGCGGCCGCTCCCAGAGCGAAATGACGAAACTTCATCGTAACCTCCCAAGGTTGTGACGCGTTTGCGCGTCGTTTGAATTCTCTCCGCTTGGCTTAGCTTGGCGGAGTGTCGCGGCGATGGCCTATCCATCCCCTCAATATGGGAAGGGCCACATCCGCAATTTCTGTTTCCCGATCTGCCAGAGCCGCGCGAGGCCGTGCGGTTCGACGATCAGGAAGAAAATGATCAACCCACCCACCATAATGTGGATGAGATGTTCTGCCGTGGCACCGGATAAGGGAATGCCAATCGCCGGAAGCCCGAACTTCAAGACCGTCGGCAGCATGGAAATGAATGCGGCACCGAAGAACGACCCGATCAAACTGCCAAGGCCACCAATGATCACCATGAACAGAATGTTGAAGCTTTGATTGATATTGAAAGCGTCAGATGCCTCGCCGCCGCCATACCAGAGAAACATCATGCAAGCGCCGGCAACGCCCGCATAGAATGACGAGACAGCAAAGGCGAGCAGCTTCGTGTCGAGAAGCTTGATGCCCATCAGTTCAGCCGCAATATCCATGTCGCGCACGGCCATCCATGAGCGGCCAATGCGGCCATGGACGATATTGGATGCAATCCAAGTTAATGCAACGACGATGCACAACAGCACGTAATAACGGACTTCAGGTGTCGCATTCGGCCCGACGATCGGGATACCGAACAAAGTGCGTGTCCCGACTTCGATGGCACCTGAGGCATTGTAATTGTAGAGCCATGGAATACGAACGAAGCACCATTGCAGGAAGAACTGCGCCGCTAGTGTTGCTACAGCGAGATAGAATCCTTTGATGCGCAAGCTCGGGATGCCGAAAATGATACCGACAAACGCCGAAAAGAAGCCCGACACGATGATCCAGACGATGATGTTCACGCCGGGAAAGATCGTCGTCAGCTTGTAGCAGGCATAGGCGCCGACACCCATGAACGCGCCTGTACCGAGCGAGATCAGGCCGGTATAGCCGGTGAGGATGTTGAGCCCGATCGCTGCCAGCGAGAAGACGAGGAAGGGGATCATCACCGAGGACATGATGAAATCGCTTGCCACCATCGGAATGAAGATGAAGGCAGCGGCGAGGATGAGGCCTATCCCAATGCGGTCCTGAGCGATCGGGAAGACCGCCATGTCAGAAGGATAGCTTGTCTTGTATTGGCCGGCTTCGCGGTAGAACACGCTACGGCTCCCTTAAATGCGTTCGATAATCTTTTCGCCGAACAGGCCCTGCGGCCTGAACAGCAGGAAGCCCAGCGCTATGAGATAGGCGAGCCAGCTCTCGATGCCGCCGCCCATAAGCGGACCCCAATAGAACTCGCCGATCTTCTCGCCGATGCCGATGATAAGCCCGCCGATAATTGCGCCCGGGATGGACGTAAAGCCGCCGAGGATGAGAACAGGCAGCGCCTTAAGCGCAACGACTTGCAGGGCGAAGGACACGTTCGACCGTGCGCCCCACATGATCCCAGCAACAAGCGCCACAATGCCTGCGGCGAACCAAACGATCACCCAAATCTGGTTCAGCGAAATGCCGACCGAGAGGGCCGCCTTGTGGCTGTCGGCCACTGCGCGCAACGCCCGTCCAATTCGTGTCTTCTGGAAAAAGAATGCCAACGCGCCGATCATCAGCGCTGCGATGATCGCAGCTGCAATATCGATCTTTTGAAGTTGTACGAAACCGCCGAAAGCGGGAATTTCGAGCGAGCCTTGCGGCAGCATGAAAGCCTTAGTGTTTACATCCTTCGGCTCGCCGCCGAAAATCATCTCGCCGACGCCGATCAGAATATAGGTGATTCCGAACGTCGCCATGAACAGGATAATGTCGGGCTGGTTGACAAGCGGCCTTAGGACTGTCCGCTCAATCGTAACTGCCATCAGATACATCACACCGACAGCGAGAATGAGGGCCAAGGGTGCAGGAACGCCCAAATCCTGAAATGCGATCAGGGTAAGGCCCGCAAACACCACCATCATGCCTTGCGCAAAGTTGAATACGCCCGAGGCTTTGAAGATGAGGACGAAGCCAAGCGCGATCAGCGCATAGAGGACGCCTGCGACAAGACCTTCCCAAATCGTCTGCAAGAAAAGGTCAGGTGCCGAAACCATCTGCACGAAAGGATCGATCAGGACCATATAGAGAGAATGCATCGTCAGGCCCTCAATGCGGAACGCCGAGATAGGCGTCGATGACCTTTTGGTCACTTTTCACTGCGGCAGGTGTGCCATCGGCGATTTTGCGTCCATATTCGAGCACAACGACGCGATCGGAGAGATCCATGACCACGCCCATGTCATGCTCAATAAGCGCGATCGTGGTGCCGTATTGTGTGTTCACGTCGATGATGAAGCGCGACATGTCCTCTTTCTCTTCAAGGTTCATGCCGGCCATCGGCTCGTCGAGTAGGAGCAAATCGGGTTCCATTGCCAGCGCGCGACCGAGTTC
>JAIYCE010000041.1 GCA_027488155.1 Hyphomicrobiales bacterium
CATGCCAGGCAGTCTCTTGCTCGAGAGCCTGCTGCATCAGTGGCCCCATCGCGAAGGCGCCCCCGACCACGACCGGGAGTGCCCCTTTCCCGATGATGCTCTTGAGCTGGCGCATCAATGCGTTGTGGTTTCGCTCACGCTCGAGCGGAAACACGTTCAGATCACCAATATCGAGGATGCGGACACCCGGAGGCGCAGGACTCGGATCGGTATCGCTCTGGCTCGCATAACGGATCTGCCGGGCCGCGAAGCGCGCACCGAAGTCTGTGGCGTCTGCATGATCCTCGAAAAGGCCGACCAGGCAGACATCACCTCGCCTGACATCGTCGATGTCTGCAATCGGCGCGCCCAGCAGCGACGGGATTGGCCGGAATAACGGGATCGGAGCGAGGTTCGGCGAGCTGGCGCTGGTCATGCGGCCTGCCTCGACCGTGCTTGCGCAGCGACCCGTTCCGCGATCATTGCGGCGATGCGCTCACTGTGTCCGCGGGGATCGCGCTCAGGAGCCAGATTCAGAAGGGCCAGTGCTCGAACATCGAACCGTGAGATGATCCTGTCCGTGAGTTCGAGAACCACCGTCGGACTGAGTCCACCAACATTCCGCGACGAGGCTCCTGCCGCGTACCCTGTATCGACCACCGCGAGATCAATCAGCAACAGAGTGGTTTGGGCCTGGGCAGCGAGCAAGGCCAGCACTTGATCCGCACCATTCGCTTTGCACGCGGCTACCGGAACAATCGTTCCACCCGCTGCGCGCCACGCTCCATAGCTGGACTGTCCGATGAGACGCTGCGTGCCGATCGCCATAGCCTGAAACGTCCCCGCTTGCGGCAGGCGCACATCGAGGCGGGGCGACAAAAGGATGATGGTCTGCGGAACAGAATCCGGACGGCCTGCGAGGACGTCGATCAAGGCCGTGCCCAGCTCCGGATCACCGCCCAGCATGAAAGGCCGTGCTCCACGAGCTTCGATATCATGCAGAATGGCTGGCAACCGGTCTGGGGCCTCGCCCAGATTGCCAAGATCGATGCTTCGACGGGAGGCTTCTGCTCGCGATGAATGGGCGTTTGCGGCATCCCGGATAGCCAGCGCAGCCACTGCATCAACACCGAAAATGGCGATATCGCCAAGAGTGAGATCGGCAAGCCGGCCAGCGCTTGCGCCGGGAAAGCACCTGTCGGCGACGGCATGGCGATGGATGAGTCTGGCCACCATGTCACGTCCTCCCCTTGCTGCGTGCACCAAAGAACTGGACGGCAGCCAGTGCGAGCACCGAGACGACGATCAGGCAGGTGGAAATGGCTGCAATCGTCGGGTCGATCTGGTCACGCAGCGCATTGAACATGCGGCGCGTGATGGTGGCGTTCTCGCCCCCCGAGATGAACTTGGCCACGACCACCTCATCGAGCGAGGTGATGAAGGCGAGGAAGGCCCCGGTGAGGACCGAGAATCTGATCTGCGGCAACGTGATGCCGAGGAACGCCTGGGGACGAGACGCCCCCATGCTCCGCGCTGCCATCTCCTGTGTCATGTCGTAGTTGTTGAGGCTCGACAGTACCGTGATGATCACGAAGGGCACGGCAAGCGCGGTATGGGCGAGAACGAGGCCCGTGATCGAGTAGTTAAGGTCGACGATCGCGTAGAGATGAAACACGCCTACGGCGACGAGGATCGACGGCACGACCACCGGCATCAGAACGAGCAATTGCAGGGAATTGCGCACCCGGTCCGAGGTGCAATGCATGCCATAGGCGGCCAGCGTACCCAGCGGCGTCGCCAGCAACGTCGTCAGGACGGCGACCAGAAGCGAAGTCCAGGTGGCGCTCATCCAGGCCGATGAGCCGAAATACTCGCGGTACCAGCGCAGCGACCAGCTTGTCGGAGGAAACTCCAGGTACTGGGAGTCCGAGAACGACATCGGGATCACGATGACGGTCGGCAGCATCAGGAAGAACAGGACCAGCGCGCCGTAGATGGCGAGCAGACGCTGCGTCCAGGGCGAGGCGCCGGGCATATCCTGGATCGCCATGGCCCCTACCTCACGAACAACTTGTCGAGCCCGAAGACCCGGTGAAGCAGAGCAACGAGAGCAAGCGCCATCACCAGCAGCACGACGCCGAGCGCGCTGGCGGCGCCCCAGTTCGAGAAGATCGTGATGGTCGACTCGATCCTTTGCGCGAGCATCTGGACGCGGCCGCCGCCGAGCAGTGCGGGCGTGACGTAGAAGCCCAGCGACATGATGAAGACCAGCACAACGCCGGCGAAGAGGCCGGGCAGCGACATCGGCACGAAGATGCGCCAGAAGGCTTCGGTCGGACTGGAACCCAGACCGACCGCAGCTCGCACAAGATCCCCGTCGATCGACTTCATCGTGGCATAAAGAGGCAGCACCAGAAACGGCAGCATGATGTGGACCATGCCGATGATGCTGGCCGTCAGATTATGCGCGAGCTGCAAGGGGGCATCGATGACGCCCAGCGACAGCAGCGTGTTGTTGATGAGCCCATTGCGCTGAAGCAGCACGAGCCAGGCATAGGTGCGCACCAGCACCGCCGTCCAGAACGGGAGAAGCACACAGATCAGCAGCAGATTGGCGGTGTGCTGCGGTTTCCGACTCAGCCAGTAGGCGAGCGGATAGCCCAGCAGAACGCAGAGCGCGGTGACCGCCGCGCTGATCTGGAAGGTGACGACGAAGGCCTCGACATAGAGGTCGCCGGTGAGACGCTGGTAGTTCTCCGTCGAGAGCTCCCCGCCGCGATCGAGAAAGGAGAGCGAGGAGAGCCAGAACAGCGGCAGGAAGACGATAATGAGGATGAGCAGCGTCGCCGGCAGACTGAGCCCGATGAACTGCGCCCGTTCACGCCGTTGCCCGCGCGCCAGCTCGTCCGCATTCATTGCAATGACGGCGCTCATGGCGCCTGCTCCGCGAGCACGACTGTGTCATCGCGGTGCAGGCCGAGAGCGATTCGGCTGCCACTGTCAGGGAGGCTCGCCTGCCCGGCACGGCTTGTGGCGATGCGCACGGAAACCTCGCGACCATCGCCGGCGTCGATGATCAGAAGCACCGAGTCACCCTGGTAGATTGTCTGCCGGACCACGCCTGCGATGGTGTTTGTGTCGCCGTCATCGCCAGCGTCGAGCTGGAGCAGTTCAGGCCGGATCACGAGCTGCAGCGGTCCGTTCCCCGACGGCGTGGGTGTTGCGAGCTTCAGCTTGCGCCCCTGCAGACTGACGCCATCGCCCTCCCGCTGGACCGGCAGAAGCACGGTTTCGCCGATGAAATCCGCAACGAACAGCGAGTTCGGGCGGCGATAGAGCGCCTTGGGCTCATCGAGCTGGGCGATGCGACCCTTGTTGATCACCGCGATCCGATCCGACATCGTCAGCGCCTCGCGCTGGTCGTGGGTGACATAGACGATCGTGGCGTCCAGCTTCTGGTGAAGCTGCTTGAGTTCGATCTGCATGTGTTCGCGCAGCTTCTTGTCGAGTGCCGACAAGGGCTCATCCATCAGAATAATGCGCGGCTCGAACACCATGGCGCGGGCGAGAGCCACGCGCTGTTTCTGCCCGCCAGAGAGCTGGTTGATCCGCCTCCCACCATAGCCGCCGAGCTTGACCATTTCGAGCGCCGCCTCGGCGCGGCTCTTCTGCTCGGCGGGTGATACACCCCTGATCTTCAGCGGATATGCGACGTTCTCCACCACGCTCATGAACGGAAACAGCGCGTAGCTCTGGAACACCATGCCCACCCCGCGCTTGTGCGGGGAAGTCGTGATCATCTCCTGCTCGCCGAAACGAATCGAGCCGCTTTCGGGGCTTACGAAGCCGGCGAGAGCCATCAGCAGCGTTGTTTTCCCTGATCCGGATGGCCCCAGCAACGTCATGAACTCGCCGGGGCGGATGGCGATTGAAACATCGTCGAGGACGCGCAGATCGCCATAGGCCTTGACAAGATTGCTGACCGTTATCGGCAGGGATTGTGACGAAGCGGCAGCAGCAGCCATGGCATGCGTCCTTTCAAGCGGCGCAGCATATTCAATAGGGCAGAGAAATGCCGGTCGGCGCCATTTGCACCGACCGGAGGGGCAGAATTGATCAACCGCGCTTCTGCTTGATCCGCTCGAAACGCTCGGTCAGCACATCGAGCCGGCCGACGTAGAAATTCGGATCGACCAGAAGCTGCTTGCCGATGTTGCTGGGATGGGTGTTGACCTTCAGTGCCTCGGCTTCGGAGAGGATGCCGGTCTTGAACGCATTTGTGTTGACCGGCCCCAGCGGCATCGTCTTGGCGAGACGAGCCTGAGGCTCGGGCTTGAGAAGCTCGTTGATCAGACGCATCGCATTCGCCTTGTTCGGGGCGCCGCGCGGCACCATCAAGGCGTCGATGTCCATTGTGCCGCCATCGAACTTGTAGTTGACCTTCTTGCCCGAGCCGATGACGCTTTCGACCCGGTTGTGGCCCATGTGAATGATGTCGACCTCGCCATCGCGCAACAGCTGCGCCGATTGCGAGCCGCCCCGGTACCAGACCGTGATGTGGGGCGCGATCTCCTCAAGCTTGGCCCAAGCCTTGTCCATGCCCTCCTTGGTGGCAAGCACCTTGTAGACGTCGGCGATGGCGACACCTTGCGCCATGGTCGCGGCTTCAAGGGCGTAGTTCACCTGCTGCTGCAGCGAGCGCTTGCCCGGAAACTTCTTCACGTCCCAGAAGTCGGCCCATGTCGTCGGGCCATTCTCACCGTAGGTCGACGCCTGCCAGGCGATAACCTTGGTGAAGTTCACGAAGCCGACATAGTGGGAGTTCACCAACTCCTTGGCGATGCCGTCGGTATTGATGACGCTGTAGTCCAGCGGCTCGAGCGCATTCTCGCGCTTCAGCGTCTCGGCAGTTGGAAGCTCCTGCTCTGTCACGTCCCAGACGACGCGACGCGCCGTGATCTGTGCACGGATATCCTGAATGCCATTGGTCGTGTCTTCCTTGACCGCGATGCCGAGCGCCTGTCCCGCCGGTGTCAGCATCGCGCTTCGCAGCGCATCCTGAAAGGCGCCGCCCCAGGACGTGAACGTGACATTGCCCTGCTGGGCGAGAACGGGCGAGCCTACCAGCGACGCCCCCATTGCGGAGGCGGCAGCCAGGAAGCCACGCCGATTGATTTCAGTCTGCTTGACCATGTTCGTCTCCCTGATGCACCAGCCGTGCGCATGAATATGAAATGACGTTTCATTATTGTGATGGCGCCATCTATCCTGTCAATGTGGAATATCCGGCATTATTGCACTTTTTTCGCTCAGACAGAAAGATGTTGCGAGGCTAGGAGAGATTCGTCACGATCAAAATGAAATTCTGTTTTGTCATGGAGTACCTATGCCTCGTTTCCTCGGACAGGTGAGCCTCGGGTGCCTGACCCTCGATGAGATCGCTTGCCCGCGCCCTGCGCGCCCCTGGCTGATCGATCTTTCTCTCCTGAAACCAGTGTTTCCACTCATTCCGGGCGACATTGCTGATTTCGAGGCAGCGCCAGACTTCGGCCGCTGGGCGCTCGGCGACACGCCATCCAATGAAGCGCTGCAGCTCCGGTGGAATGTCATTGAGGATAATGGCCGCCAGCTCCTCGCTTCGGACCGCATGATCATGGCGCGCGTCAGCTGGGATGACCTCAACGCTGCAGGCTATGTGACGGGCCGTCAGGTCGTCATCGACGGCCGCAGCTACACCTGCAGACTTCTGACCGGAGGCAATGATTTCCGGATTGCCGAGGACGGTTATCAGGGCGGCTCGCCCGTCAATGAGTGGGACCGATACATTGGCAGAGACGCGAACGTCATCGGGCTTCCAGCACCGAACCCACGCAGCCCCTCAAGCGAGTTGACCGAAGAAGATCTCGCCAGCCCTCACAATCAACTCTGGAACTGGCTGGGCGCCGTCAGCTGGACGCAGGAGCCGTACCTGCATCGTGCAACGGCACGGTGTTGCCGTGGCTATCATTCGGCGAAGTTCTTTTATCTGAACACCCAGTCCCACAGGCACGAAGACATTGGATGGCGGCCAGTTTTGGAAGCGATCTAGAAAATCCTTTGCACTGTCAGTGCGCGAACGATCGATCCGCGATGCCGTCAATAACGCCCGCAATCGGGCATTGGACGGTCAGACTCAATCTTCCAAATCATTGATTGAGATGCCGTTGCGAATTCGGATTTCGTTCCCTGAACCGGAACCAAATTGCTCGCGCCTTCCCTGTTCCAGCCAAAAAAGTTCCCTGTTATTGATCGCAGGGAAAACGTGTCTATCTAACTGTAAAATCATGCTATTTTCCGCATTAATTTGGCAAAATGAGCCTAATTTCTGCATTTTCCCTGTTCTTTTCCCTGTTAGCAGGGAAAATTCACGCCAGAACGGTTCGCGTTGGACTGCGTGGCGCACCAGTGTTTCAGAACGTGCCCAAATCCCGCACGAAATTCTTCACCATCGCGTCGCCTGTTGCTGTTGGGCGCATCGCAGGAGCGCGATCGAAAACCGGTAATCCGGCACGGGCCGCAAACAGTCTTTTGCCATAGCAGATCAGATTTTCGACACCCTGCATGGTGAACACGATGGCAGGCAGGATCTTGCGATAAAGTTCATCGGCCACGTCATCGCCGGAGAATTGGTGGGCGTTATAAAGCTTGACGGCGTAATCGATTAGATCGGGGGCCAGAATGAGCCCGCGGCACCCCGCTCTCAGATTGTCGGTGAACTCAAGACCGGCGCGCCCGTTGAGAACAGCGAATTTGTTTTCGGTGGCGGCAATCAGATTGGCGATGTCGACGACCGGGCCTTCGCCCTTGATGATTGAGACGTTGGGCGCATGCCTATTGAGCTCGATCATGTCGGCAATCGTCAAGGACCGACCGAGAAAGGCTGGCGCATTCTGGATGCCGACGGGAAGCGACGTGGCATTCGCAACGCGAATGAAAAAATCGATATATTCGCGCGCGCCATAAGCTCCGACCATGGGCGGTTGCAGAATCACCCAATCGGCGCCTGCTTTTTCCGCATGGCGGATTTGCCGTGCCTGCTCCGCAACGGATGAACCGTAAATCGTGAAGCACAGGGGAATGGCCTGAGAGCGATCCTCTCCAAGCCAATCCATCACAGTGAAACGTTCGGCTTCGCTGAGTTTCGAAACCTCAGTGGCAAGACCCAGAGCGGCCAGACCATGTACACCCGCTGCGATACAAATCTCCGTTTGCCGCCGCATTGCTTTACGATCAAGTGCCTCATTGCCATCGAACAAGGCGTAAAGAATGGCGTGAATTCCATGAAGTTTATCAACATTCAACATGATGGTCGTACCTCAATGGCTTTCGCGCGGCACGGCATGGCCGCGACACCCGACGAGAAAATCGAGATCCGCGCCACGGTCGGCCTGCAGGACGCGTTCGACATAAAGGCTTTGATAGCCGCCCTTCATCGCCGGTTCCGGCGCTGTCCATTCCTTGCGGCGACGTTCAAGTTCCTCGTCCGACACGACAAGATTGAGCGTGCGCTCAGGCACATTCACCTCAATCCAATCGCCATCCTTCACAAGCGCCAGCGGCCCGCCAATCGCCGCTTCAGGCGCGACATGCAGGATGACGGTGCCGAACGCCGTCCCCGACATACGCGCATCGGAAATACGCACGAGATCGCGAACGCCTTTTTCCAAAAGTTTTTTCGGCAAGGCCATGTTGCCGACTTCTGCCATGCCGGGATAACCCTTCGGTCCGCAGTTTTTTAACACCATGACTGAGTTTTCAGTAATGGGAAGATAAGGATCGTCGATGCGGGCTTTGAAATCCTCGATGGTCTCGAAAACGATTGCCTGCCCGCGATGAACCATCAGAGATGGTGTAGCAGCCGATGGTTTAATGATGGCACCGTTGGGCGCAAGATTGCCGCGCAACACTGCCAAGCCACCCTGCGCCGTCAGGGGATTACTCACCGGCCGGATCACTTCCGCATTGAAGTTTTCAGCGCTGGCTATTTGTTCGCCCATGCTGTGGCCGCTAACCGTGCGCGCATCGTGCCGCAAGAGATGAGCGATTTCTTTCATGACGGCAGGAAGTCCGCCGGCGTAACAGAAATCCTCCATCAGAAAACGGCCTGAAGGCATCAAATCGAGAATAGTGGGAACATCGCGGCCAAACGCATCCCAATCATCCAAGGTCAGCGGGACGCCGATCCGGCCCGCAATGGCGATGAGATGAATCACTGCATTCGTCGACCCGCCTATTGCGCCCGCAACGCGAATGGCATTGACGAAAGCATCCTTCGTCAAAATCGCAGAGGGGCGTAGATCCTCGTGCACCATCGCCACCATGCGACGTCCCGATTGTCTTGCAAGACGGTTGCGATGCGCATCGATGGCGGGATAGGCAGCATTGTGCGCGAGCGACATACCAAGCGCCTCGACCATCGAAGCCATGGTCGACGCCGTGCCCATCGTCATGCAATGACCCGGCGATCGGGACATGGCGCTTTCGGCCGCTGCAAATTCTTCCGGCGACATTTTCCCGGCGCGCACATCTTCTGACAATTTCCAAACATCGGTGCCTGAACCAATCGTTCGACCGCGATATTGACCGTTCAACATCGGCCCACCAGACACGACGATGGCTGGAAGATCGCAGGAGGCGGCGCCCATCAAAAGAGATGGAGTCGTCTTGTCGCAACCGGCCATCAGGACGACGCCATCAATGGGATTGCCGCGGATCGCCTCTTCGACATCCATTGCCGCGAGATTGCGAAACAACATTGCCGTCGGACGTAGATTAGATTCTCCGCAGGAAAAGACTGGAAACTCGACGGGAAGGCCGCCTGCCTCCAGGATTCCAGCCTTCACATGCTCGATAAGGCCGCGAAAATGAATATGGCAGGGCGTCAATTCGGAAAATGTATTGCAAATCCCGATGATGGGACGACCGTCGAAGGCGTCGTCAGGCAGCCCATTGTTCTTCATCCAACTGCGATGGATGAAAGCATCCTTGCCAAAGCCTCCGAACCAGCTTTGCGAGCGCAATTGACGCATGGATGCTCCCCCGAACGCGCGGCCACAGCTTTGTGTGGCGCTCAGGCTATTGGAAGCTGAGCTCTATGCAAGCCCTTCATGATCTCGATCAGGCTCTGAGCGGTCGGGTCGTTCTATTGGATGCCTTTACGTCGCTGGCCATCCTTGTTGGATTAAGGCTTGTGATTGCTCATGCCGGGACCCGTCTTATCGTAGACGTTGAAGAACTCATCTGACAGAATTGTGGCGATTCCACCCTCCGGCCGTTCGAGATTATCCTGTTGCAAGATAACAATACGCGCCTTCCAACCGGGCGGCAGCTTTTTGAAGACGGCCGGGCCTGCGGCCATGAATTGTTCATAGCTGCGCTGCGGCTTCAACCCTAACTGATATCCCTTCATGATCCAGACATTGCCATCCGGATCATCGAGCACCATCACCCTACTTCCCTTATTCCAATTAACGGCACTTTTGCGTGCAATTGTTTTTGGCACATAAGGCGTGACTTTATTGACATCGATATCCTTGCCGAGATTGAGCTGCGCCGTCCATGGAATATCCAGTTCGCCGAACCGCCGCGTGGTGCCAACATCGATTTCCCACCAATCCGCGATCGACAGTTTCGGCCCATTCAGGGACGCACCAAGTACGCCATATTTCTTTGCGATCGCCTTCATATCGAGACGTTGAACGCTCGCTTGCGGAGAGGAATCCATATTCGGGGGAATATCCGGACGTGCGTAACTTCCGTAACATGCGGCCAGAACATTGCCCGTGGCTGGATCGATACCGGCTAGAAATATCTCAATGTAGCGCATCATACGCATATTAATGCGTATTGATTTGGCATTTTCACCATCCGCAAATATTTCAGATCGAGGCTCGGCCAGAGCTTTAAGGCAGCCTCCTGAAAGATTGCCTAGATGACTTGCCATACAAGCCTTTATACGGCCTTGTCCGGGTTTCACGTCTTTACAATATTGCCGGACGTCGCCTGAACATTCTTTAACGACATCAATTCCGTGTTCTAACTTCTCCCACATTGTGGCCGCAAAAGTAGGATGTGTGAGCACGCCGAACATTAAGACAGAAAACAAAAACTGTTTCATCGACGAAACCTCCAAAACGATTAGACTAGTCCTTAGGTGGCACCATGCAACTATTAAAAACCTAGGCAGAATTCTTAACGCAAAAGTTGCAATTGGACATCATCTTCCTGCGCGGATCCATCTCGCTCCATAAGAGCGTACCCGCTTCGATTGCCAACCACGCCTATTAAAGATTAGACACGAATAAATTTTCTCGCAATCAAAATAGTATCGGACAGAAATTTGCAGTTCTTTATAGTAATTTTTTCGCTTAAATCAGAAATTTAGGAAAACGGATGCTCGTATAGCTTCAAGCAGAAAATTTTAACGCTGCTCTTCACTCACGCCACCCTTACATAAGCTTGAGCGTTTCGTCTCAGATGTGACTGCATTGAGTGTACGCTCAAAACAATCAGGTAGCCACAGAAGAGCTCGTTTGAAAAAAGACGGCCAATTCTATTCTAAGGTAAGCGGTAGACACAAACCGCAAATTTGCTTTTGCCACATAACCTCGTTGACACTAAAACAGGCCAGTGGCTCTTAGCGTGAAAACGCCGGCTACGCTGTTTTGTGGGCGCAAAGCAGGGTTCAGAATGATCTGGACGCTAGGACCAAGCTGCAGCACCTTCGAGACGACGGAATTGAAATAAGTTTCCGCAACGAACTCACCGTCGCGCACATTCTGCACGGGAAAAAAGGCCTTGTTTGTTTTGTTCCAAGCAAAGCCCACACCCCATTGATCGCCGCGTAGGCCGCCTATGGGATTGTTGATGGCAACGCCCGCTGCGACTGACGCTGCGATTGGTGCAATATTTCCAGTGGCGGTATTGGCGCGCAGAAAAATTCCCCATTTTGTATTTAGGTTCTGGACGATGTTCAGCGACCAGCCCTGCGCAGAACCCATTTGGGCAGAGATTTTCGGCTGCTGATAATAGAGCAGGCTATATTGTGCTGAACCTAGCCCTTCGATGACCGGTTTCCATTGTGCGTAGCCGAACCATGCATATTGACCATGACCGACGGTCGAAAACTGGATACGATTTCCTGTGATGTTGTTGGCATCCTGAAATCCGCCTGCAACAGAGATGGTTTGCGTCGGATTGATTTGGATATAAGCACCCAGACTATCGGGTACATAGGCTTGGGAGCCATTTTGCGACAAGGCATAATTGACAAAATTGGTCTGCTGGTTTGCAGCGTATTGATTGTTATCGAAGTTTGAAAATGGATATTGGCCGACGCTGATCTGTAAGAGCCTACTCGGGAAGACATGCGTATAAGTGAGTTGATTGAACGTATAGTCATTCGTTGGCGTATCGTTGACGAGTGTTGCGGTCCGTAAACGGGCCGAAAGCGACGCGCCACTCTGCTGATTGCCGTACCGGTTAAAGCTGTAGGAAAACTGAACTGATCCTTGACCAATTTCATCAGCGTCAAAGGCGTTCCAATTGATGGAAGGCGACAAGATCCATTGCAGGGCAGGCTTACCGCCATGCGGTGCTCCCCACTGATTCATGATGGTTGGTGCGAGTTGTGCCGTAATGCCATAGTGCGCGAGCCATTGCTTGAAGCGCAGATAATTCTGATAAGGAGATTCGACATTCTCGCTGTCGGCGAGTTCCTTTTCGCGCTGCCTCAATGTCTTCTCGTGTACATCGCCAATTCGTCTTTCATTGTGTCGGATACGCACCGGGCTATCGGGCGCGGCTTGAGCTTTCCTCGCACCATATGCTCCATGGCCACGCCCATCTGCGCCCTCAAGTGCACGGGCCTGCGGAACACCCAAAAGAGCGCTGAAAAACAGGATGCGGAGTGAAATCATTGGCATTGTCTTACGGCGGCATGCGATATGGCACGCAATAGGGAAGCGCTCCCAAATAGCAGAGAGGAGGGCAGCGCCTTACATCGAATGCCGTATCGATCAGTTTTGTCGCGAGCCTAAACTGCTTCGCTTCCCGGAGGGTTTTTCTCGCTCCACATTTTTAGACTGATTGACCCATTGATCAAAGCAATTGCCTATTTTTGCTCGGAGCCTGATAAACTCTCTCAGATAAACTCTGTTTGCCGAGCCGATGGCCAAAGGACCCGGTAAGCCGCAGTCTGTTAAGTGTAGGGCGGCCCGTTCTTCATAGAATGTTTACGTTCTCCCCCCTTGATGAGGCACGCCTCGTGTTGTGGAGAGGTCTAATGAATCGCGTGTATATGACGGCCTTCGCCCTCGCCTTTTCGCTCTTTTCGGCGAATGCCATTGCGGCTGATCCGCCGAGCGGCAATCGTCAGAAGGCGCAGGCTAAATTCAAGAAAGCCGATACGAACGGCGACGGAAAGATCTCACGCAGCGAATGGCAGGCGGCGGGCTATCAAGAAATCCTCTTCGTCCGCATCGATAAGAATGGAAACGGCGTCATCGAGGGCGTCGAGTTCATCGCAGCTCAACCATTTTGACGCTCAATGCCTGAATGATAAGAGCGCGGATTTTTTAATCCGCGCGTCTTGTTGCAGGTGGGCCGATTATCCTGTTTGAGTCACAACAGTGAGGCGTGCGAGCGCCGAGGGCAATTGGCAGCCTTGCGCTTCACTGCAATAGCGATCGTTGATAAGCCAGAGCTTGCAACCGCGCGGTGAGGATTATTCCTCGTCGCTCTTACTGCCCTTTTTGTCATCGGCATTGAAGCGGATGACATTCTCGGCTTTTGAGCCGCCCTCAATCACCGCTTTGCCGACAATGCTCATTTCGGAGATGATATTGCGCAAATTGGTGATTTCACGGGCCTGCGTGTCACGCTCCTTGCGCAACGATTCGACCGAGCCTTTGAGCATGGCGATTTCAACGCGCATACGCTCTTCGCCCTCAGCGAATTTTTCCTTGTTCTCATTGGCCGTCTTCTGCAGGTCGATGTTCATCGCCTGTGCCTGTGAGATCTTGGCTTTTAGGACTTCGAGTTGATCATTTAGAAGATCGACTTGATTCTGCAGGGTCTTGCTTTCCTGCTCGGTCTTCTTGATCTTGGCGTTGTTGGCCTTGCGCTCGGTATCCATGCGCGCAATGGCATTGTTTGCTTCTTCAAGCGATCGGCTCAGACGCGCATTGACGGCGTCAATCGTCTTCAGATCAACTGAGAGCTTACGCTCGCTGATCTGCAACGTATTCATCTCGATGGTCTGCTTGCCAATCGTCTCGCGCATTGAATTGTTGAGACGCTCGAGAATCTCGATCTTCGATTCTTTGCTGACGCGTGTGTCTTCGAGTTCTCGCTCAAGACGGCGGATTGTGCCTTCGAGTGTAAATTTTTCCTGGCTGAGATTGTCGAGCCGGTTTTTGACAGTCTGATAATTGTCAGTCTGCTCTTCAATCGCACCCTGCAGGTCGATAATCTGCGCGCGCAATTCACCAATCGTGCGGGTCGCGAGATTGATCTCATCTTCCTTGCGCGTAAGGTTCTGGTAGAAATCCGCATTCTTCTCGGTGAGGAGGGCGACTTCCTGACGCTCTTTATCGAGATCAAGCCGCATATCTGATAGGCGCTTCTCAACGGCCTCACGCGCCGCTTTTTCAGCCTCAAACAAGCTTTCCGCGTGGCGCAGCTTGGGTAGGTTTTCCTCAAGCGCGGCATTGTGCTTCATCAGCAGCTTGGCGCGCTCCTCGAACTCTTCGCGCTCTTTCGTGACATCTTGGTATTGGCGCGTCAGCAGCGTCAGCTGCGAAGTGGCGACGTTGAGCTTAACGATCAGCTCTTCCTGCTCTTCGCGATATTGATCGAGCTTCTGCTCATGGGTTTCGAGCGTTTCCTCAAGCTGGCGCTTGCGATCGTTCAGCTGGGTCACCTGTTCGCGTGACGCTTCCAGCAAATTGGCGTTCTGGGCGTATTGGCGCTGGAAGTTGAGAACCGATTTCTTCAGTTTCTCCTGAACCATGATGAGATCGGAGGAGGCGGAAATAACGGAGATCAGGTCTTCGGTGCCGGCAACGGTGGCGGGGGCCGCCGGCGCAGGCGGAGGCGTCATGACGACGGTAGCCGTGGCAGACCCAGAAGCTGCAGCCTCATTGCCCGGACCACCATCGTTTGAACCGCCCTTACCTCTACGGAAGAACATTGCCGATCCCCATCTCACCCGGCCCTGAGCCGACTATTCCGGTTTTGCCTGGCCTTACGGCCGTTTTGAAACGGACCTAAACCAAGCCCCATCCCATATGCTTATGCTTATGCTTAAGAAACTCTTATGACGGACCCATTGCGAGACGGCCCGCCCCGTACAACACCGGTGCATGGGCCACGCGAACGCAACGCTTCCATGATTGGCTGGACGCCCAGCATGTAGGCCCAGCCAGATTGGCCTTTTACTGCCGCGGGCTCCTAGAGTCCATGCTCGAAATCGGCGCTTTTGCAGTCAAACTAAATACTTGATGGACATCCACGCGACCACTTCACGCCAAACGCGAGTTTCCCTCAATTGTAACACCCTCAGGTTGGTTGCGGCGGCGCCACCATTGCATCAGGCTATGGCGAAGGGAGGTTTATCATGCACGGTCAAATCGATTGGAGTGAATTGCTCACGCCGGACCCTGAAGCAGCCAAGGCCTTCTATGGCAACGTCTTCGGATGGACATTTTCTCCCATGCCGATGCCGCAGGGGGGCTTGTACTGGGTGGCGATGGCTGGGGAGACGCCCGTCGCAGGCCTTATGGGCATGGCCGATGCTGGGGCGGAAGCGCAGCCGCAATGGTTCACGTATATTGCGGCAAAGGATGTCGATCAGAGCTGTGAGGCTCTGACCGCGGCGGGCGGAACGATCCTGCAAGCCCCTTGGGACATTCCCTATGTCGGACGGGTCGCAATTGTGATGGATGCGCAAAAAGTCGTCTTTGGCTTGATGTGCCGCATTTAGCGTCAGCCGAGCAGCCGATCCCGCGAGCAAGAATCACAAAGCCAAGCCAAGCCTTCGCAAATCAGCGACCAATGAATCGGGTCCAACGAAGTGGATGGCCTGCATTCCCACAGCGCGGGCCCCGTCGACATTGGCAGGTGAATCGTCGATGAAAACGCAATCGGCGGCGGCGAGGCCAAAACGGTCGAGTAGGAGCCGGTAGATCGCCGGCTCTGGCTTCAAGAGCTTCTCCTCGCCTGAAACGATCGTGCCGCGAAATGAGGCCAGAAATGGAAAATGGCTTTTCGCAATGGCAAATTTCTCATGCGAAAAATTGGTTATCGCGTAATCGGGGATCCCGTTTTCGCGGATGCGCGACAGAAGGTCGACACTCCCTGCGATAGGCCCCGATATGGTTTCAAGCCAACGCTCGTCAAACGCACGGATTGCCTGTTCGTGCTCCGGAAACAGAGCGATGCGTTCTGCGACTGCGTCCCCGAAGGGGCGGCCGCGATCCTGCTCCAGATTCCATGCCGACGTGCAGACATGGCCAAGGAACCATTCCATCTCCGCTTCGTCCGCGAAAATGGTGCGATAAAGAAAACGCGGATCCCATTCGATCAGCACATTACCGATATCGAACACCAAGGTCTGAGGTTGTCGCACCATCAGCCGCCAAGATTGAACGCGGCAAGCGCGGCCATGTTGACGATGTCGGAATCCTTGGCACCCAGCGGCACGATCTGCACAGGCTTGTCGAGTCCAACAAGCAGGGGACCAATCACGGTCGAGCCACCCAACGTCTGCAACATCTTCGTCGAGATCGAGGCCGAATGGAATGCTGGCATGACGAGTACATTCGCCGTATCCGACAGGCGCGCGAACGGATATTGCTGTAACAATTCCTTATTAAGCGCGACATCGGCTGCCATTTCGCCATCATACTCGAAATCGACACGCTTCTGATCAAGAATACGTACGGCCTCGATCACTTTTGCCGAACGTTCGCCGGGCGGGTGACCAAATGTCGAGAAAGCAAGCATGGCAACGCGCGGCTCATATCCCAAACGACGCGCGACGCGCGCGGCCTCGATGGCGATGTCGGCCAATTCTTCTGCCGTCGGCATTTCGGTAATCGCGGTGTCGGCCACCAAAACAGTCCGACCGCGTGCCAGCACAAGCGATAC
Organism: Hyphomicrobiales bacterium; assembly: GCA_027488155.1. Classification (GTDB taxonomy): domain Bacteria; phylum Pseudomonadota; class Alphaproteobacteria; order Rhizobiales; family Beijerinckiaceae; genus TNE-4. The sequence goes on from JAIYCE010000041.1 coordinate 16,168, forward strand.
GCCGATCAGACGATGTCCGGGCTTCGTATCAATGACGTGGCGAATATCCTGCAACGCAATCGAATAATTGCGCGTGACGCCTGTTACCATTGCATCGGCATCGCCGAGTGCAACCATCGCCGCACCGAAATGATTACGGTCCTGATTAACAAGACGTTGGCAGTCGCGGAACAGATAACCGTTGCGCTGCAAGCGTTCATAGAGATAATTGGCATAGGCCGCATTGCGATGCGACAGCCGTGCATTGTGGATTTCAATGCCTTCGCGACCTTCGAGATCGATACCGGCAAAGGCTGCAGTCTCATGGATGCGGTCTTCACGGCCGACGAGAATGGCCGTTCCAAGACCTTGTGAAGCAAAGGATACGGCGGCGCGAATGACCTGCTCTTCCTCGCCCTCGGCAAACACGACCCGCTTCGGATAACGGCGGACGCGCTCAATGATGCGTTGGAGGGCGCCGGCGACAGGATCGCGACGGGCCGATAATTGCGCCTTGTAGGCATTCATATCGACGATCGGGCGGCGCGCGACACCCGTCTCCATCGCGGCTTTCGCCACCGCAGGTGGAATCGTATAAATCAAGCGCGGATCAAACGGCACAGGAATGATATAATCGCGGCCAAAACGCGGGCGTGCACCCTGATAAGCGGAGGCAACTTCATCGGGCACGTCTTCGCGCGCCAATTCCGCCAATGCCAAGGTCGCAGCGATCTTCATTTCCATGTTGATCGTGGTGGCGCGCACATCGAGTGCGCCCCGGAAAATATAGGGAAAGCCGAGAACGTTGTTGACCTGATTAGGATAATCCGAACGTCCCGTTGCGATAATCACATCGTCGCGTACGGCCATCGCTTCTTCCGGCGTAATTTCCGGATCGGGATTGGCCATGGCGAAAATGATCGGATTGGGCGCCATGGTCTTCACCATGTCGGCTGACAAAGCACCCTTTGCCGAAAGGCCGAAGAAGACATCGGCACCCTGCATAGCATCGGCCAAGGTGCGCGTTTTGGTTTCGGTCGCGTGCGCGCTCTTCCACTGATTCATCCCCTCAGTGCGGCCCTTGTAGACCACGCCTTTGGTGTCGCAGAGGATGACGTTGTCGGGCGCAAAGCCCATCGCCTTGATCAGCTCAAGGCAGGCAATGCCCGCCGCACCAGCGCCATTGCAGACGAGCTTGGTGTTCTTGATGTCGCGGCCGGTGAGTTCTAAAGCATTAAGGATGCCGGCCGCGGCAATAATCGCGGTGCCATGCTGATCGTCATGGAAGACGGGAATGTCCATCAATTCGCGCAGACGCTCTTCGATGATGAAACATTCTGGCGCCTTGATGTCCTCGAGATTGATTCCACCGAAGGACGGGCCAAGATAACGCACGGCGTTGATGAAGGCGTCAGGATCTTCGGTATCAACTTCAAGATCGATCGAATCGACATCGGCAAAGCGCTTGAACAGAACCGCTTTGCCTTCCATCACCGGCTTTGATGCCAAAGCACCAAGATTGCCCAGGCCCAAAATCGCAGTGCCATTCGAAATGACAGCAACGAGATTGCCGCGTGTCGTGTAATCGAATGCACGCGAGGGATCTTCGGCGATGGCTTTTACCGGGACGGCAACACCCGGCGAATAGGCGAGGGACAAATCCCGTTGGGTCGCCATCGGCTTTGTGGGCACAATCTCAAGCTTGCCGGGACGGCCCATCTGGTGAAAGTGGAGCGCTTCCTGATCGCTGATGGCCGGGCGGCCGCGTTTCATCGATTCTGCGGTGCGGGTGGTTTTCCCCGTCGTTTCCTTCTTGGCCATTGGCGCCGTCACTCCCCTACATTTTGAAGGACCATAGCATCGGAGCCGCAAGGCTCAACCCATCAAAGGGTTAAGCCCTGTCGGAATGAAGGGACGGGAGAAAACCGTTGAAAGCGACCGACCGGCCGATGCAGCGGCGGGACGCCTTTGCTAGGGTGATCTCCATGACTGCCATCGCTGCACCATCACACCCGCGTAAGGACGCTACCGCCGGAACTGACGCGCGCGTCACGCCAATGATGGCGCAATATATCGAGATCAAGGCGGCCAATCCGGATAGTCTCCTGTTCTACCGGATGGGCGATTTCTATGAATTGTTCTTCGACGATGCCGAGATCGCCTCGCGCACGCTCGGGATCGTGCTCACCAAACGCGGCAAGCATCAAGGCGACGACATCCCGATGTGTGGTGTGCCGGTGGAGCGCGCCGACGAATATCTGCAGCGCCTGATCGCGGCAGGCCATCGTGTCGCAGTCTGCGAGCAGACGGAAGATCCGGCCGAAGCTAAGAAGCGCGGTGCGAAATCCGTCGTCAAACGCGATGTGGTCCGGCTCGTCACGCCGGGGACGATCACCGAGGAGCGGCTGCTCGACCCGGCCCGCGCCAATCTCCTCTGCGCGATTGCGCGCATCCGCGCAGGCGAGGAAGCTTGGGATTATGCGCTGGCCTCAGCCGACATATCGACGGGACGCGTCAACCTGATCGCCAGCGATGGCGGGCGGCTGGCGGCCGATATCGCCCGCATCGACCCGCGCGAATTGCTGGTGCCCGATTCGCTCATCGACGATCCCGTCCTGTCGCCGATCTGGCGCGATTGCCGTGCGGCGCTCACACCGCTTGCCCGCGACGGGCTCGATTCGACCAATGCCGAACGGCGCATTCTTGACTTCTACGGCTTACAGACGCTCGATGGTCTTGGTCGTTTCTCGCGCGCCGAAACGGTCGCACTCGCCGCAATCCTGCTCTACATCGACAGGACACAACTGGGCGTGCGGCCTGCGCTTTCGCCGCCCCAGCGCGACGGGCAGGGCGAGACGGTCCTAATCGACCCAGCGACACGCGCCAATCTGGAACTCATCCGCACCTTGCAAGGCGAGCGAACCGGCTCGATTCTGGCCGATCTCGATCGCACAAGGACGCCGCAAGGCGGGCGTTTGCTGGCTGAATGGATTGCGAGCCCGCTGACGATCATCGAGGCCATTGCACAACGCGCCGAGGCCGTCGCATTTCTCGTCGAGGACCGAGCGCTGCGTTCTTTGCTGCGCGGAGATCTGGCGCGCCTGCCCGATCTCGCCCGCGCACTCGGCCGCATCGCCGTCAATCGCTGCGGGCCGCGCGATCTGGCCGTGCTGCGGGATGGTGCCTTGGCTGCTGCACGCATGGGCGAACGGTTTTCTGCCTGCACGATGTTGCCGGCCTTGCTGCGTAAGGGGCTACAAAACCTACTCAGGCTCGATCCGGCTTTTGCGGCGCGGTTTTCGGATGCTTTAGCGGAGGAATTGCCGCTCAACCGACGCGATGGTCATTTCATCCGTTCCGGCTACGATGCCGAACTCGATGCAACCCGCAGCTTGCGCGACGATAGCCGTAAAGTCGTGGCAAGCCTGCAGGCGCATTATGCAGAGACGACGAACGTCAAGAATCTGCGGATCAAGCACAATAATTTTCTCGGCTATTTCATCGAAGTCCCGCAACAGGCGGGCGAGACCTTACGCGCCGATACGCAATTCATTCATCGCCAGACGATGCAGGATGCGATGCGGTTTTCCACTGCCGAACTTGGCGAATTAGAAGCGAAGATTGCGTCGGCGGCAGACCGCGCGCTGGCTTTTGAGAACGCTGTCTTCGACCGCCTCGCCGCCGATGCAATGGCCCATGCCGACACGCTTAAAGCCACTGCCGATGCACTCGCCTTGATCGACACGCTTGCGGCGCTCGCCGAGCGCGCGGAAGAAGGCCGCTGGAATAGACCGAAGGTCGATGACAGTCTCGCCTTCGCAATCGAAGGCGGCCGCCATCCCGTCGTCGAGAGTGCACTCAAGAAAAGCGGCGAAGCCTTTGTGGCGAACGGATCGGACCTGTCGCCACCATATGCGGGAAACGATGGCCGCATCGGGCTCATCACCGGACCTAACATGGCCGGCAAATCAACCTATCTTAGGCAGAATGCCGTGATCGCGCTTCTTGCGCAGATCGGCTCTTTTGTTCCTGCGGAAGCGGCGCATATCGGCGTCGTAGATCGCCTATTTTCACGCGTCGGGGCGGCCGACGATCTCGCACGGGGACGCTCGACCTTTATGGTCGAAATGGTCGAGACCGCCGCTATCCTCAATCAGGCAACGGAGCGATCCTTCGTCATTCTCGACGAGATCGGCCGCGGGACCGCAACATTCGACGGGCTGTCGATTGCGTGGGCGGCGATTGAATATCTGCATGAAGCCAATCGTTGCCGCGCTCTGTTTGCGACGCATTACCATGAATTGACGGCCTTGGCGGGCCGTTTGCCGCGCCTCGTCAACCTCACCATGCGCGTCAAGGAATGGAATAACGAGGTCATCTTCCTGCACGAGGTGATGCCTGGAACAGCCGATCGATCCTACGGCATTCAGGTCGCGCGCCTTGCCGGTCTGCCGATGGCGGTTGTTGAAAGAGCGCGCACAATTCTCGCCGAACTCGAAGATACACAACGACAAGCACCCGTCGAAAAAATGATCGGCGACCTACCGCTGTTCTCGGCAAAACCTGTGCGGACTTTACAACCTTACGATGATAAGCCGGATGAATTTCGCGCTGAGATTGAACGACTTGATCCGGATTCGCTTTCTCCACGCGAGGCGCTCGATGTGCTCTATCGGATCAAATCATTATTGAATTAAATACTCTCAATGTTTTTGTATTTTATAAGTCATTCCTTAAAACCGTTCGTCATAAAAAAGCTGAAAAATATAAATTGAGAAGGCTGATGCTATTGGATCTCGCTTCTGCGCCTGAACGATGCGTGCAACCCCTTATAGTCTCTGGCTAGCGAGATGAAATGGTCCGTCGTCCGCAAGCCGGTCGTGGGACGGCAGGCCTCGCTCAGGCTCGATGCGATTGGACGGACTGCCCAACTGCCGGAGCCCGCCGTCGGGCCCGTGGCACTCATTGCCGATGATTGCCCAGTCAACCGCCTGCTGGCCTGCCGCCTTCTTGAGCAAGAAGGCTATCGGACAGTGGCAGCGGCGGACGGTATGGAGGCGGTTGATTGCGTGGCACAGCGCCTGTCCGAACGCGGTGAACCATTCAATCTCATTCTAATCGATCTGCGGATGCCTGGTCTCGATGGGTTCATGACGTCAAAACAGATCCGCGGGGTAGAAGCGCTCTTCCTCGCGCCGCTTGCGTACATCGCAGGCCTTTCGGCTTTTGTGACGTCAGAAATGGTGACCGCAGGCCAAGCGGACGGCATGGACGATATTGTGGCCAAAACGCTCATACCTTCGACACTGGCTCGGCTGAGCAATGCTGCGACCCAAAGATCTGTCATTAATCTGTCAAAAAGTTGTAAGAGAGACCGCGCAATTGCTCGGACACGGGGCTGATCTGGAATATGAAACCATGCTGACGCTCCGTCTCCCAAGCGGGGGCCATTTCTTACCACTATCCCGCTTGGCACCCGAGGATCGTATTCTCGGCCGCATCGGCGCACTCGAAGTGCGGCTGGCCACGAAGAAGAAGCATATCAAGAAAGCGCAACGTCTTCGCTATGAGGTGTTCTACGGTGATGGCCGTGCCATTCCCGATCTCGTCGCACGATTTTCCCGTCGCGACATGGATGCATTCGATGCGGTGTGCGACCATCTCCTCGTCGTCGACACGGAGAAGAAATTCGGTCGTAAGATCGTCGGTACCTACCGGTTGTTGCGGCGTGACATTGCCGAACAGCATTTTGGTTTCTACAGCGAAAGCGAATTTGACATTATGCCGATCTTACAGCGGCATCCACAGGCGCGCCTGCTTGAACTCGGTCGTTCCTGTGTCTTGAAACCCTATCGCGACAAGCGCACCGTTGAATTGCTCTGGCATGGAATCTGGACCTATGTGCGCCAACATCGCATCGATGCCATGTTCGGTTGCGCAAGTTTTGACGGCACCGATCCTGATCGGCTTGCGCTGCCGTTAAGTTTTCTGGCCCGCAACGCGCTTGTGCGCGACGAATGGCGGATGCGCGCACTCGACAATCGCTATGTTGCGATGGACCGTATGGCAGAAACACACATCGATCCCAAAAGAGCAATTGCCGCCATGCCGCCCTTGATTAAAGGTTATCTCCGCCTTGGCGCACGCTTTGGCGATGGCGCAGTGATCGACAAGCAATTCAACACGATCGACGTTCTGGTGGTCTTGCCGGTCAGCGACATCGAACCGCGCTACATTGCGCATTTCGGTGCCGAGGCCGAGCGCCACGCGGCATGATTAAATCTAGGTCTGCGTTAAAGGAACGATTTTAGACCTTCCCGATAGGTCGGATACAATAAAATATCATCGCCGAATTCCGCATGGATGAGCGCATTCGAGACACGTTTGTTCTCTTCGTAAAAACTCAACCCCATCGGCGACAGGCCCGCTTGTTGCCAATTGATGGCTGGAGGCGGCTCTTTATTCAGCAGCTTTGCTGCATAGGCGGTCACATCCTGCGGCGGTGCAGGCTCATTATCGGTGACATTATAAACTCCCCCATGGCGCGAATTTTCAAGCGCTGCGTGCGTGACGCGCGCAATATCGTCTACATGAATGCGGTTGAAAACCTGCCCCGGCTTGACAATGCACCGCGCCGTTCCCGCACGCATCTGTTCGATGGCGTTCTGACCCGGCCCGTAAATTCCGGCGAGACGGAGCGTGACGGTTGCGGCGCCTAACAAAGTGCCAGTTCTTTGCCAATTCAACTCCGCCTCATATCGGCGTACCGAACGCGGCTGCATCGGCGTGGCTGGATCTTTTTCCGTCACCCATGCCCCGTCGCGATCACCATAGACGCCAATCGTCGAATAATAGACGATGGACTTCAAACGCGTATGACCCTGCAAAATCTGCGTGATGGCTTCACGCCCATCGCCTTGCTCTTGCGGCGGGACAGACACAATCAGCGCATCGGCCTGCCTTAAGGCTTTGGCACAATCCACTGTCACACTTTGTCCATCAAATACAAAAGCTTGAAAACCTTCACGGCGAAGCGCATCCACCTTATCGGCCGTGCGCACAGAACCGGCGATAAAATAATCCTCTCCGTAAAGCGTGGCGAAACGTTGCGCGGAATAGCCGAAGCCGAGACAGAATACATTCATGCGACAGGTTCCAATTGCCATTCAGCGCAGACAGTTGCGTCGTTTTCCTGCGCAAGATGCGTTTTACGCAGTGCTTCGAATGTGGGTGGCGACAGAAGACGCGACAATGCCCATACCGCAGCGCCGCGTACGATAGGTGCAGGATCATCGAGCAAAGCCTGCGCTTTTTCAACCAGCGCCACATCGCCGGAATTACCGATCGCGATCAGCACATTGCGCACGAAACGATCGCGCCCCGTGCGCTTAACGGGCGTTGCGGCAAAGAATTGACGAAAGGTAGCATCATCGAGCATTGCTAAGTCTGCAAGTTTTGGTGCCGCCAATTCGGCGCGCATGGCCATTTTTGTATCGCGCGATGCGGTGGCGAAACGGTTCCATGGGCACACCGCAAGACAATCATCGCACCCGAAAATACGATTGCCTATCGGTTCCCGAAACTCTGTTGGAATAGGGCCATGATGTTCAATGGTGAGATACGCAATGCAGCGGCGTGAATCGAGCGTGTAGGGCGTGGGAAAAGCGTCTGTCGGACAAACGGTCAAACAACGCGTGCAAGACCCACAATGATCGGGCGACGCGACATCGAACGGCAATTCCGCAGTCGTGAAAATCGCGCCGAGAAAAAGCCATGAACCATGTTCGCGCGAGACCAGCACAGTGTGCTTGCCCTGCCAGCCCAAACCGGCCGCAGCGGCCAAGGGCTTTTCCATCACAGGTGCAGTATCGACGAAAACCTTCACATCGGCACCAGCTTGCTTGGCAAGAAACCCTGCAATCTGTTTGAGCCGTCCTTTGATGACATCGTGATAATCGCGCATGCGCGCATAGACGGAGATGGTGCCGATCTCGCTTTGCGCGAGTGTCGCCATGGGATTGGTGGCGGGTGCGTAAGATGTGCCAAGCATGATGATGGATTTCACATCAGGCCAGAGCGCGCGCGGATCGGCGCGCCAATCCGTTTTCTCAGCGAGCCACTCCATCCCGGCGTGATGGCCTTTGGCGAGATGCTCTTCGAGCCGCGCGCGCAGATGCGGCACGCTTGCGGGAGAGGCGATGCCGAATGCAGAAAAGCCTTCCGCGCGGGCGCGGGCTTCCAGCGTCTCGCGGAGCTTTGCGGGCGTCAGAAATCGAGATCCGCGTAATGCGGCGCTGCGTCCATCCCCGCCATGCGATCCATCAGCAGCGGCCGGAACGAGGGACGCGACTTCACTTTCTGATACCAGTGTTTCGCCGCTTCGTTTTCCGCCCATGGCACATCGCCGAGATAATCCGCCACCGAAAGCTGCGCGGCGGCGGCGAGATCAGCATAGCTCAGCGCATCGCCTGCAAGCCAGTTCCGTTCGGCATGGAGATAGCCGATATAGGCGAGATGATAGCGTATATTGGCGCGGGCTGCGCGGATCGCCGCCATATCCGGCGCGCCGCCGCCCTGTTCGGTCGGCATGAAGCGCTTGAAGATCTTCTCATGCGCCAGATAGCCGGTCACCTCTTGGTGCATCTTGCCGTTGAACCAATCCATCAGGCGACGCACCTCGACCCGGCCTTTCGGATCGGGCGGCAGGAGTCGACGTTCGCCAAGGGCCAGCCCCCGCGTCTCGTCGAGATATTCGGCGGCCGGCATCGCGCCAATCACAAGACCGACCTGCTCTTCCTGATAGACAGGTGTTGCGCCAGCCGGGTTCATGCGCAAAAAATCGAGGCGGCGTTCCCAGACGCGCTCCTCGATCAGATCGGCATCCAGCCCCAATTCGCCCAGAACCAAACGCATGAAGCGCGACTGGGCACAAAAGGCATTATGGTAGAGCGTGGCCATTCGCCCGCAGCTCCGTTGCATCGAACAGGAAAAAGGACGCGGCCATGGCGCCGCGCGGGGACCCCGTATAGAACCCGAAACGGATGGCGACAACCCGATTCGAAAGGGCGGCGGGTTGCGCGCATGCGTTCATCAGAGGGAAGTTGACCGAAATGGACATGATTGCGGCGTTTAAGGCAGCCATTCTCGGCATTCTTGAAGGATTTACCGAATATTTACCGGTTTCATCGACAGGGCATCTTTTGCTTGCCGAGCATTTCCTCAATCTCGATTTCGGCAATGAGCAATTCAGCAAGACCTTCGTGGTTCTCGTTCAGTTCGGGTCGATCCTCGCGCTTGTCGGCTATTATTTCCGCCGCCTTCTCACCATCGCGCTCGCCGCCCGTCACGATCGTGGAGCACTCAATTTCATCATTGGCGTTTTGATCGCCTTCCTGCCCGCCGCCATCATCGGGGCGGGCTTACATGGCTTCATCAAGGGTGTGCTGTTCAACCCGCTCATCGTGTGCATCGCGCTCATCGTCGGCGGGTTCATCCTGCTCGTGGTCGACGAGATGAAGCTGCCGCAAGATCGCGACGATGCGACCCGCTTTCCGCTGAGTATGTATTTTAAGATCGGTCTCGTGCAATGCGTCGCGATGATCCCCGGCGTCTCGCGTTCGGGCGCGACCATTGTGGGCGCGATGCTGATGGGCGCATCGAAACGCGCGGCGGCGGAGTTTTCTTTCTTCCTCGCCATGCCGACCATGGCGGGCGCTTTCGCCTATGATCTTTACAAGAACTACAAATTCCTGAGCACTTCGGATTTCGGAATCATCGGTATCGGTTTCATCACCGCCTTCATCTCAGGCTATATCGTGGTGTCGGGCCTGTTGAATTATGTGAGCAAGCACGGCTTCAAACCTTTTGCCTGGTGGCGCATCGCCGTCGGCTCGGCTGGCTTGGCCGCGCTGATGGTGTGGGGGTGAATTTCTTTTTGTTATGAACCCGCCGAGAAATCGGCGGCGGCCATGCGGCCTTTCGCGCGGCGCGCGTCAACCACTCTTCGTCATTGCGAGGAGGGCGACGCCCGACGCTGAAATCCACCATTAGGCGCGCTCCACGCCCACGATGGATGGCTTCGTCGCGTCGTGCGGTGTGGTCTGCGATTTAAAGCTTTCGCAGGGCCACACGTTCGATGCGATGGCTCGCGCCCTTGGTCAGCACCAGATCGGCGCGTGGGCGTGTCGGTAAAATATTTTCTTGCAGATTGGGTAGGTTGATGCGGTGCCAGATGCCCTTGGCGGTTTGCACCGCTTCTTCATCCGTCAGCGTTGCATATTTCGAGAAGAAGGAGCGCGGATCGCGGAAGGCGGTTTCGCGCAGGCGCATGAAACGCTCGACATACCAGCGTTCGAGTTGGTCTTCGTCGGCATCGAGATAGATCGAGAAATCGAAAAAATCCGAGACGAAGGGAATTGATTTGCCATCGCGCGGTAGGCGATTGGGCAATAGGACATTAAGCCCTTCGACAATGAGAATATCGGGCCGGTCGACAGTGACATATTCGTTCGGCACGACATCGTAGACGAGATGCGAATAGACGGGCGCTTGCACCTGCCCTTTGCCAGCTTTGATCTCCGACAAAAACCGGATGAGCGCGGTGCCATCATAGCTTTCGGGAAATCCCTTGCGCTCCATCAGCCCATCGGCCTGCAACACGGCATTGGGGTAGAGAAAACCGTCTGTGGTGATGAGCTCCACCTTTGGCGTGTTGGACCAACGCGACAACAGCGCTTTCAACACGCGCGCCGTCGTCGATTTGCCTGCCGACACCGAACCGGCCAAGCCGATGATGTAGGGAACCTTGCCATCTTCAGCCAAGAGAAAGCGCTGCGTCGCCTTGAAGAGCCCTTGCGTGGCCGCAGCATAAAGCGACAAGAGACGCGAGAGCGGCAGATAGATTGCGACGACTTCTTCGATCGAGATCGGATCGTGCGAGGATTGCAGCTTGACGAGATCGTCGACCGTCAAGGTCATCGGCGTATCGGCACGCAAAGCCGCCCATTCCTCGCGCGTGAAAACGCGGAAGGGGGAGAGATCGCCATTGTCGCGGAAAGGGTTCACGTCATGCAGGTCCGGGCAGTGGGGGGCGCGACGACGGCGTCAGCCTTGCGGCCGCGCAGCCTTCTCGGCGAGGCCCGATTGCGCCGTGCGCCGTTCGAGCTCCGCCAGTACATCCTGCAACGGGACGCCGCGTAAGCGAAGCACGACCAAAAGATGATAGAGCACGTCGGCGGCCTCCATTTTCAGGCCCTTGAGATCGCCCTCGACCGTGGCGATGACGGCTTCCACCGCCTCTTCGCCCAGTTTCTTGCCCGCATAGGCCGGGCCGCCGGCAATGAGCTTGGCGGTGTAGGACTGGTCGGGCGAGGCCTTGGCCCGTTCGGCCAGAAAGGCATCGAGCTGTTCAAGGGTGAAGGCCATCAATCCATCCTCACAGGAAGCCCGGCCTCGGCCAGCCGGGTTTTGGCTTGCCGGATCGTATGATCGCCGAAATGAAAAATCGAGGCGGCCAGCACGGCAGAGGCATGGCCATCGCGAATGCCCGCCACCAGATGATCGAGCGAACCGACGCCGCCCGAGGCGATCACAGGGACCGGCACGGCATCCGCCACGGCGCGGGTCAGTGCGACATCGTATCCGGCCTTGGTGCCATCGCGGTCCATCGAGGTGAGCAGGATTTCGCCCGCTCCGAGGGATGCGACTTCGCGCGCATAGGCGACCGCATCGATGCCGGTGGGCTTACGCCCGCCATGGGTGAAAATCTCCCAGCGCGGCGTTTCGCCTTCGGTCGAGACGCGCTTGGCATCGATGGCGACGACGATGCATTGATCGCCGAATTTATCGGCCGCCCGCGCCACAAATTGTCGATCGAAGACGGCGGCGGTATTGATCGAGACCTTGTCGGCACCGGCCAAAAGCAGCGCGCGAATATCGTCCACCGTGCGGACGCCACCGCCCACTGTCAGCGGCATGAAGCAGGCTTCCGCCGTACGGGTGACGACATCGATCAGCGTGCCACGATTTTCATGGCTTGCCGTAATGTCGAGAAAGCAAAGCTCGTCCGCACCTGCCTTGTCATAGGCCATTGCGCTTTCAACCGGATCGCCCGCATCGCGCAATTGTTCGAACTGCACGCCTTTGACGACGCGCCCGTCCTTCACATCGAGGCAGGGAATGACGCGGACTTTAAGCATGGGCTTTTTTATCTTTCGCCGCCGCAATCAAAGCGAGCGCTTCTTTCGGATCAAGCCGTCCATCATACAAAGCGCGGCCGGAGATCGCGCCTTCGAGCTTGGCGCAATCGGGTTCGAGAAGCCGTTTCACATCGTCGAGCGAAGCCAGACCGCCCGATGCAATCACCGGAATGGTGAGCGCATCGGCGAGCGCAAGCGTCGCTTCCATGTTGAGGCCTTTAAGCACACCGTCGCGCGCAATATCGGTATAGATGATGGCGGCAACGCCGGCATCCTCGAAGGAACGACCAAGATCGTCAGCCTGCATTTCCGACAGGCGTGCCCAACCTTCCACCGCCACGCGGCCATCGCGTGCATCGATGCCGACCGCGATTTGACCGGGAAAGAGGCGCGCCGCTTCACGGACGAAATCGGGATCGCGCACGGCGGCCGTACCGATGATGACGCGCTTGATGCCGCGCTGGAGCCAGCCTTCAACCGTGCGCAAATCGCGGATGCCACCGCCGAGCTGTACTGGAATAGTCACGCGCTTCAGAATCGATTCCACCGCGGCTGCATTGACGGGCTTGCCCGCGAACGCACCATCGAGATCGACGAGATGTAGCCACGCAAAGCCTTGCGTTTCGAACTCCGCCGCCTGTGCACCGGGATCGTCGTTGAAGATTGTTGCCTGATCCATGTCGCCTTGCACGAGGCGCACGCAACGGCCTTCTTTCAGGTCAATCGCGGGAAACAGGATCACGGGCGCCACCTCAAAAAATTCGCCAGCAAAGCCAGACCGAGCTGCTGGCTTTTTTCCGGATGGAATTGCGTACCGACCATATTATCGCGCGCGACAATCGCGGTGACCGGGCCACCATAATCCGATGTCGCCACGCACTCGTCCGCCGCGCCATTCCGGCAATGGTAGGAATGGACGAAATAGGCATGCAGCCCATCGCGTCCCGTCTTTATCCCATCCAGCAAAGCGTGCTTCTTTTGCACATCAAGCGTATTCCAGCCCATATGCGGAATTTTCAACGCCGCGTCCTTGGGCTCGATCAAGGCGATTTCGCCCTCGATCCAGCCGAGTCCCGGCGTGACGGTTTTTTCCAGCCCGCGCTCGGCCATCAATTGCATGCCGACACAAATGCCCAAGAAAGGTTTGCCGTCCTTGTGGACGCGTTCTTCGAGCGCCTCGACGAGGCCGGGCACGGCGTGCAAACCGGCGCGACAATCGGCAAAGGCGCCGACGCCCGGCAAGACGATGCGGTCGGCACGGCGCACATCATCAGGGTTCGCCGTCAGCGCAATCGATGCACCGATGGCGTGATCCTGCGCAGCACGCTCGAACGCCTTCAGCGCCGAATGCAGATTGCCCGAACCGTAATCGACGATGGCAATATTCATCGCCCGCCGCTTTCGGGAAATAGACCGATGACCGGACCCTGCGGCGCGCGCATGGCGGGCGACAACGAGGGAGGAACCGGCGGGGCGACCTGTCCTTCCATCCAATGATGGGCGAAACGGGCCAGCGCCTCGTCTTCATCCGTACCGGGGATCGCAGCCATGGCGATAAAACCCTGCCGCTCGCGCGCCGTCACGATCCAGTCGCTGACGGCATTGGCGGCATAAAGACCGACCATCATATCGAGCAAAAGGGCCGCCCAATCGGCGATGAGATCATAGGCGGCTGCCACGCCCAACAAGACCGTCAGACACAACATGGCAGCAAAAGGCCGCCACAGCCGGTACATCAAGGCAAACAGCATCGGAAACGCCAGCGCCCAGAAGCGAAACCCATTCCTGACCGGAATGGCCATTTCGAGCGCTTCAATATGTCCGGGGCGGGCCCCGGACGGCAGCAGGATCGTATAAGTGGCCATAACCTTCAGCCCTACATAAGCGGCTCAGAGCGAGCCTTTGGTCGAGGGAACGCGGCCCGCCTCGCGCGGGTCCAACGCTACAGCCTTACGTAAGGTACGGGCCAGAGCCTTGAAACAACTCTCCGCGATGTGGTGGGCGTTCTCGCCGTAGAGGGTCTCAACATGCAATGTCAGTCCGGCATTGGTCGCAAACGCCTGAAACCACTCGCGCACGAGTTCGGTATCGAAGTTGCCGATCTTTTCGCGCGCGAATTCTGTCCGGAACACCAGCATGGGACGGCCGGAAATGTCGACTGCGCAGCGCGTCAACGTCTCATCCATAGGCAGGTGCACGTCGGCATAGCGGGCGATACCCGCCTTGTCGCCAAGCGCCTTCAAGAACGCCTGACCAAGCGCGATGCCGACATCCTCCACCGTGTGATGGTCGTCGATATGGGTGTCGCCCTTGGCTTTCACCTCAAGGTCGAAAAGGCCATGGCGGGCGAAAAGCTCAAGCATATGGTCGAAAAAGCCCACCCCCGTGGCAATGGAAGCCTTGCCCGTCCCATCAAGGGACAGGCTGACGGAAATGTCGGTTTCGGCGGTTTTCCGCGCGATCGATGCGGTACGCATGGCGTTTCGTCCATCTGGCTCTCTGCCTCGGAGGGAGGCAGGAAAGGAAGGCAAGATTGGGAGACTGCGGCCTTCTAGCAAGTCATGCGTCCGCACGCCACCGTTTCGGGTCTCTTCCGCAGGCCGCCAGCATCGCCTAAATGAAAGCAGAGGACAGGAGAGACGATGACAACCATCTGTATGGTGCGCCGGAACGGGATCGTGGCCGTCGGCGGCGACGGCCAGGTCAGCCTCGGCCAGACGGTGATGAAATCAGGGGCCCACAAAGTGCGCCGCTTGGGCAAGGGCGACGTCATCGCCGGATTCGCCGGCTCAACGGCAGACGCCTTCGCGCTCTTCGAGCGGCTCGAGAAAAAGCTCGAACAATATTCGGGGCAATTAATGCGCGCGGCCGTCGAACTGGCCAAGGAATGGAGGACCGACCGCGCATTGCGCCAGCTCGAAGCGATGATGATCGTGGCGGACGCCCAGACCGGACTCGTGATCTCCGGCAATGGCGATGTCGTCGAGCCGGAAAACGATATAGCTGCGATCGGCTCGGGCGGTCCATTTGCGCTCGCGGCCGCGCGTGCGCTGTCCAGTTTCGACCTTTCGGCGGAAGAGATGGTGCGGCGCAGCCTTACCATTGCCGGCGAGATCTGCGTCTATACCAACACGACCCTTACCATCGAAACGCTGAAGAGCGACAAAGCCTGATGTCCCATTTTTCGCCCCGCGAGATCGTCTCTGAGCTTGATCGCTTTATCGTCGGACAGCATAGCGCCAAGCGCGCCGTTGCAATCGCCTTGCGCAATCGCTGGCGCCGGCAACAATTGCAAGGAGCACTGCGCGAAGAGGTGATGCCGAAAAACATTCTGATGATCGGCCCGACGGGCTGCGGCAAGACGGAAATAGCCCGCCGCCTCGCGCGCCTTGCCAATGCGCCCTTTTTAAAAGTGGAAGCAACAAAATTCACCGAAGTCGGCTATGTCGGCCGCGACGTCGAACAGATCGTGCGCGATCTCGTCGAAGTTGGGATCAATCTTGTTCGCGCCGAGCGCCGCAAAGCCGTGGTCGCCCGTGCACAATTGGCTGCTGAAGAACGCGTTCTCGATGCGCTTGTCGGCGCCAATGCAAGTGCCACGACCCGCGAAGCCTTTCGTAAGAAGCTCCGTAATGACGAGCTCAACGACAAGGAAATCGAAATCGAGATGCGCGATACAGGCGGCAGTGGGATGCCCATGTTCGAACTGCCGGGTATGCCTGGCGCATCGATGGGTGCCATTTCAGTCGGCGACATTTTTGGAAAAGCGTTTGGTAACCGCACAAAAAAGCGCCGCACTACTGTCCATGAGGCCTATGAGCCTTTAATCGCTGAAGAAAGTGACGCTCTGCTCGACCAGGAACAAATCGTGCAGGATGCGATCCGCGATGTTGAAAACAATGGTATCGTCTTTCTCGACGAAATCGACAAGATTTGTGCGCGCGAACAGCGCGGCGGTGCCGATGTCTCGCGCGAAGGCGTACAGCGTGATTTGCTGCCCCTGATCGAAGGAACGACCGTTTCGACCAAGCATGGTTCAGTGAAGACGGATCACATTTTATTCATCGCTTCGGGCGCGTTCCACGTCTCAAAACCATCGGATTTGCTGCCGGAATTGCAAGGCCGTCTGCCGATCCGTGTTGAATTGTCGTCGCTCGACGTCAATGATTTCAAGCGCATTTTGACCGATACTGAAGCCAGCCTTATCAAACAATCGGTCGCGTTGATGGATACCGAAAGCGTGACGCTCGATTTTTCCGACGACGCCATCGAAGCTATCGCGCAAGTGGCGGTGGATGTAAATTCAACTGTCGAAAACATCGGTGCGCGACGTTTGCAGACGGTGCTCGAGCGGGTGCTCGACGATATCTCCTTCACCGCGACTGATCGCTCGGGCGAAATCGTCCGCATCGACGGCGAATATGTGCGCAAGAGTGTTGGCGATCTTGCGAGGAATGCTGATTTGAGCCGGTTCATTCTCTGATGCTCGATCCGCGAAACGAGCCAAAGACGTTTCGCAATACCGCGATTGTTGCCTTTGCCGGTGCAGTATCGCGTATCACTGGCTTTGTGCGCGACATCATGCTGGCAGCCTTGCTGGGTGCAGGGCCAGCGGCCGATGCCTTTGTGATCGCGTTCCGCATTCCCTATCTCGCGCGCAAGACTTTGGCCGAAGGCGCGCTGCATGGTGCGCTGGTGCCGGTTGAGGTGGATCTCAAAACACGCGAAGGCGATCTGGCGGCGCGGCGCTTTGCAGGCGAGAGCCTCGCCAGCATGGCGCTTCTTTTGTTGCTCCTTTCGGCGCTGGTCACGGTATTTGCGCCAGCCCTGATTTTTGCAATGGCGCCCGGCTTCACCCCGGGCGGCGAGACAGCGGAGCTCGCAACCTTATGTCTGCGCCTGTCGTTTCCATTGGTGGCCGGCGCCGTGCTGGGGGCCATGGGCGCAGCCCTTCTCGCGGCGGAAGGCCGCTTCGGCATTGCCAGCTGGTCGCCTGTCGCTGTCAATGCCGCGATGATCGCCGCTCTCTTCTATGTCAGCGAATGGGCGGCCATGGCACCATCGCGCGCAGCGATTTGGGTCGCGGCAGCATCTTCTGTCGGCGGATTGATCCAGATGGCGATCGTGGCTTTAGCACTCTATCGCTCGCACCATGCGCCGCTTCTTACGATGCCGCGGTTCGGACGCGGCGTTCGACGATTTTTTACGCTCGCTGGGCCTAGCCTTGTTGTCGCGGCCTCATCCCAACTCATCCTGATCGTAGCGCTGCAATTCGCATCCGGCCTGCCGGGCGCGGTGCCGCAACTCCATTATGCCGATCGTGTGGCGCAATTGCCGCTCGGCTTCGTAGCCGCGTCGGTTGCCATCGTCGCCATGCCTAATCTGGCGGCGCGAGCCAAGGCAGGCGCGAGCCTGCATGAGGAGATCGAGCGCGGGCTGCATTGGTCGCTTCTTCTCGCATGTCCCGCCGCGATTGGATTAGCGATCTTGGCGCGGCCGATAGTCGACATTCTGTTCAAGCATGGTGCCTTCACCGTCGACGATGCGGATGCAACCATAGCCGCCCTGACGGGGCTGGCGGTGTTTCTGCCTTTTGCGGCGATAGCGCGGGTTTTGTCGCAACCCTTCTTCGCCCAAGAGCGAACAGCCCCAGCGCTCCTTGCGGTCCTTGCAGCCGCTTCGGTGACGGCAGGCGCGGCCTTCGTACTCCGAGCCGATCATGGTGTGGCGGGCATCGCCGTGGCCGCTGGGCTTGGTGCGCTGGCCCAAGCGCTGGTGCTCGGGGCCGCACTGATCCGGGCTGGATGGTGGCAGCCCGATGCGGCCTCACTGCTGCGCCTGTTGCGCGGGCTGATCGCTGCAGCTGCGATGGGCCTCATCCTCTGGGTTGCGTTGCGCTGGGCAGCGCCCTACTTCGCCACCGGCGTCGCGCTCTTCAGGCGCGGCCTGGCGCTTGTCCTCTTGGTGGTCGCAGGCACGGGTCTCTTCCTGATTTTGGCGCTTTTGACACGTGCGATCCGGCTCTCGGACCTGAAACGCCCCTGAACGCTTGCGCCCAAGGCCCGCGATTGCCATAACCCCGGCCACGACAGTGCTCTGGGACCGACGCGCATGGCTTTCAAAGAATTGGTGTTTTCCGGCGTTCAGCCAACCGGCAATCTCCATCTCGGCAATTATCTCGGCGCGATCGTCAAATTCGTTGAGCTGCAGGACAGCCATGACTGCATCTATTGCGTGGTGGATATGCATGCAATCACGCAGGCGCACGATCCCAATCAACTCATCGCCAATATTCGCGAAGTGACCGCCGCCTTCATCGCCTGCGGCATCGATCCGAAGAAACATATCGTTTTCAATCAGAGCCAAGTCGCCGAACATGCCGAGCTTGCTTGGGTGTTCAATTGTGTGGCCCGCATCGGCTGGTTGAACCGCATGACGCAGTTCAAGGAAAAGGCTGGCAAGGATCGCGAGAACGCCTCCATCGGGCTTTACGATTATCCGGTGCTGATGGCCGCCGACATTCTCGTCTATCGCGCGACGCATGTACCCGTCGGCGAAGATCAGAAGCAACATCTCGAGCTTTCGCGCGACATCGCGCAGAAATTCAATAACGACTTTGCCGAGTCCATCGCCGCGCATGGTTTCGGCGAAGGCTTCTTCCCACTGCCAGAACCTCTCATTCAAGGCCCGGCGACGCGCGTGATGAGCCTACGCGACGGCACAAAGAAAATGTCGAAATCGGACGCGTCGGATTATTCACGCATCAATTTGTCAGACGATGCCGATGCAATTGCGCAGAAGGTACGCAAAGCGAAGACCGATCCCGAGCCGCTGCCATCGGAATTGCCGGGGCTCGACAAGCGTCCCGAAGCGACCAATCTCGTCGGTATATATGCGGCCCTTTCAGGCGCAACGAAGGATCAGGTGCTGGCTGAATTTGGCGGTGGGCAATTCTCCCAATTCAAGGCGTCGCTCGTCGATCTGGCGGTCGCCAAGCTTGGCCCGATTGGTGCCGAGATGAAGAAACTCTCCGCCGATCATGCCTATATCGATTCGGTTTTGCGCGATGGCTCTGCGCGCGCGCGCGCCATTGCCGCTCCAAACATGAAAGCGGTGAAAGAGATTGTCGGCTTTTTGAGCTGAGACTTTTCTCTTTTTGGAGCCGCTGAGAAATTGGCGACGGCCTCAGGCCGTCACAAATATTTCTGTATTTCTTTTGCGGCGTCCTCGGGCGGGCGCTTCAAATTGAAACTCTCGATGAAGCGGCCCTTCGAATCCATCAGATAGACCAAGGCTGTGTGATCCATTGTATAGCCACCGCCATCGAGCGGGACTTTACGGGAATAGCCACGATAGGCCTTCAGCGCAGCGGCGGTTTGGTCCGGCGCACCGGTAAGTGCGACAATGCGCGGATCGAAGCTCGAGATGTAATCGCGCAGCAAGTCAGGCGTATCGCGTTCGGGATCGACGGTGATGAAGAAAGCGCGCAAGCGGTCACCCTTCGGCCCGAGCGCCTGATAGACCTGCGTGATTTCATAAAGCGCGGTCGGGCAGACATCAGGGCAATGGGTGAAGCCGAAGAACACCAAGGACGCCCCGGGCCCTTCGAGGATCTTCTCCGTCACCTTTTGCCCCGCCTGATTGGTGAGGGTGAACGGCCCGCCCACGCCAGACCCGGGCTGACGGCCCAAGGTGACGAATAGGACGAGGCCCAGCGCAAGCGCCGAGAAGACGAATAGCACGAGGGGCAAAGCGAGACGCGAAGCTTTCATGAACTCAGAAGCACCATGCAATCGCGGCAGAAACGAGGTCGGTGAAGATCGCCGCGCCGTGGATGCTCCATAAGTAAATCCCAGTCCCGAGCAATGCGACAAACGCGCCCGCGACCACTGCGATCAGCGGCAAGGACCCGGCAAAGCGCTCCGCATGGTCGGCCATGGGGCCACTCCTCATCGCGCAAAGCTCAGCACTTGCGCGGAGTTTAGGTTTTGGAGCGGGAGAAGGGAATCGAACCCTCGACATACAGCTTGGGAAGCTGTCGTTCTACCACTGAACTACTCCCGCCATGAGACAGTCAATAGTGGAGCGGAGAGGAGGCGGCAAGAGGGATGGTGGCGTTTCCGACAATGCTGATCATACCCACCAGCCCTTCGCTGTCCTGAAGGCTTATGCGCACTCAATGCTCGGGAACGGTCAGCACGCAATTGACTATGTATTCAACTTGAACCGTGCGTTTCACGCTACATTCTCCCCGAGCACCTGCAAATTTCCCGGTGCCCGCGGCAATGCCATAAAGATGCTCTCTATGCTGAGCTATTAATCCGAACGATTTCTGGAACAGCTCCGCGCCTGCGATCAGAAGCGAGTCACGCCCGTCACCAAAGGCATATTCGGCAAACACCAAACGTATGTCGCCGTCTTGCTCAAAGCCAGTGTGCCTGTGGATCGTGTCGAAGCGTCCGATTTGTTTTCCGCTTAAGTCTCGCAATATGCCATTGCCGCCGATTCCATCGTCAATGCTGGGACCAGAAGGACCTATGTCGACAACCTCACGGTTCGTAAATTCAGGCTTAAATGACAGTTTCATCTTTACGACACGTTCCACCACAGGTGCGTCACGCGAGATAATATAACTGTCTTGGGCAGCCGCTGGAGCCTGATTGGATAAAAACGAAGCGACGATTAAGCCTGGGATTAAGGCCATGGATTTCAGGAAGGTCATGTTACGCCTTTCACTTTCACTCAATAGAAAAATAAGTCTGATCCGTAAAATCTGTAAAGAAAAGTCTCCGTCCACCAACCTTATGCGACGGACAGAAATGGGAGGTGTCGTTTAATTGAATTCCTCACATGCTCATCCGTGGTGAGGCACGCTTGAGGCGGCTTTTTGCCTCATATCGCGCAACCCTCAAAGCACGAAGTGCTTCGACAGCTTCAAGCCCTGCGCCTGATAATTCGATTTGAGATCAGCGCCATAAAGCGCGGCGGGACGTGCGGCCATGCGCTCATAAACCAGACGACCAACAATCTGGCCGTCCTCGAGAATGAAAGGCACGTCGCGCGAACGCACTTCCAACACCGCGCGGCTGCCCGCGCCGCCCGCACCCGCATGGCCGAAGCCGGGGTCGAAAAAGCCCGCATAATGGACGCGGAATTCACCAACGAGCGGATCGAAAGGCGTCATCTCAGCGGCATAATCGGGCGGCACATGCACCGCTTCTTTCGATGCCAAAATGTAGAAAAGATCAGGATCGAGGATCAGTTCGCGCCGCGCGCTGACATACAAGGGATCCCAGAAATTGGCAGCTTTGCACGCCCCCACGCGATCGACATCGACCACGCCGGTATGGCGCTTGGCCGCGTAACCGATCAGCCCATCGCCGTTGAAGCCTGCCAGATCGACACTGACGGCAACGCCGGAGGATTCGATTGAGGGTTCCGACGAGGTGACGAGCCTCTCGCTCAGATGCAGCGCGCGTAATTCCTGATCGTCGAGCCGCACCGCACCGGCACGGAAGCGTAACTGCGACAGGCGCGAGCCGGTACGCACAAGCACTGGAAAGGTGCGCGGCGAGATTTCGAGATAGAGCGGGCCTTTGTAGCCCTGCACGATCTGATCGAATTCGCGCGAATGATCGGTGATGACGCGGGTAAAAACGTCGAGACGACCGGTCGAGCTTTTCGGATTGGCAGCCGCTGCCATCCAATCGGGAAGCGTGAGGCTTTCGAGAATTTCAGCGACATAGACAGCGCCTGTCTCAAGCACCGCACCTTTGCTGAGGTCAATCTCGAACAAGGACAGTGATTTCAAGCGCTCGGCGACCGTCGAATCGCGGCCGGGGAGAAACGACGCGCGCACACGAAACACGCGCAGACCTAAACGCAGATCGAGCGACGCTGGCTGCACCTGCCCCACCGCGAAAGGCTGCGGTGTCGCAATGTGACCTGCAGCGGCCAGCGCCTCGATCGTCTGCGACGGCAGAATGCCGGTCTGTCGCGTAAGGCTCGTCACGTCATTCAGCCGCTGTCTTGGCCAACAGCGCTTCGGCTGCGGTTTCGGCTGCATCGACCGTCTTCAACGCTTCGGGATGCGGCATGGAGACAATGTTATAGCCTGAATCGACGTAATGGATTTCACCCGTCACGCCGGTCGAGAGATCAGACAGGAGATAAAGGCCCGAACCGCCAATTTCTTCGATCGTGACGGTGCGGCGCAGCGGCGCGTGGCGCTTCTGATAATTGAACATCAGACGCGCATCGGCAATGCCGGCACCCGCCAGCGTGCGAACCGGACCAGCGGAGATCGCATTCACGCGAATATTCTGTGGACCATAATCATTGGCGAGATAACGCACACTCGCTTCAAGTGCCGCTTTTGCCACGCCCATGACATTGTAATTCGGCATCACACGAACACTGCCCGCATAAGTGAGCGTCACCATGGACCCGCCTTCGACCATCAAGGGCGCAGCGCGCTTCGCAATCTCGGTGAAGGAGAAACAGGAGATCAACATTGTGCGTGCGAAATTTTCGCGCGTCGTATCGGCGTAACGGCCCTTGAGCTCGTTCTTGTCCGAAAACGCAATCGCGTGGACAAGGAAATCAAACTTACCCCATTGCTTTTCGAGAGCGGCAAACACCGCATCCACCGATGCAAGGTCTTCGACATCGCATGGTAACAACAGCGACGAGCCGACGCTCTGCGCCAATGGCTCGACTCGCTTTTTCAGCGAGTCGCCCTGATAGGTGAAAGCGAGTTCAGCACCCTGATCGGCAACGGCCTTCGCAATACCCCACGCAATCGAGTGATCATTGGCAACGCCCATGATCAAACCACGCTTGCCCTTCATCAAGGATCCGGTCATGCAATCCCCCCTGCTCGGCGCGCTTAGGCGTCAAGCTGTTTGAAGACGAGCGTGGCGTTGGTGCCACCAAAGCCGAAAGAGTTCGAAAGAACGGAGCGGATTTTTGCATTGTCGATACGTTTGCGCACGATCGGCATGTCGGCAAAATCGGGGTCGAGCTCCTCGATGTTAGCGCTCTCGCAGATGAAGCCATCATTCATCATTAAAAGCGAATAGATCGCTTCCTGCACACCGGTCGCGCCGAGCGAGTGTCCGGTGAGCGATTTCGTTGCGGATATGGGTGGGCACTTGTCGCCGCTACCAAAGACGCGGCGGATCGCTTCGATTTCCTTTGCGTCGCCAACCGGCGTCGATGTCGCATGCGGATTGATATAATCGATCGGCGTCTTCACATGGGCGAGCGCCTGCTGCATGCAGCG
Source organism: Hyphomicrobiales bacterium (assembly GCA_027488155.1). Classification (GTDB taxonomy): domain Bacteria; phylum Pseudomonadota; class Alphaproteobacteria; order Rhizobiales; family Beijerinckiaceae; genus TNE-4. The sequence continues at coordinate 39,628 of JAIYCE010000041.1, forward strand.
GATCGCGCCTTCGCCCGACGGAGCGACCATGTCGTAACCGTCCGACGTTGCGCCATAACCAACGATCTCGCCATAAATCTTGGCGCCGCGCGCTTTCGCATGCTCAAGCTCTTCGAGCACAAGCACGCCCGCACCGCCAGCGATCACAAAACCATCGCGGTTCTTGTCGTAAGCGCGCGAAGCGACCGACGGCGTGTCGTTGTATTTCGTCGACATGGCGCCCATGGCATCAAACAGGCAGGACATGGTCCAATCGAGTTCTTCGCAGCCGCCGGCAAACATCACATCCTGCTTGCCGTACTGGATCATTTCATAAGCGTTGCCGACACAATGGTTGGACGTCGCGCAGGCCGACGAAATCGAATAATTCACACCCTTGATCTTAAACCACGTCGCGAGTGTGGCTGAGGCGGTCGAGGACATCGCCTTCGGCACAGCGAATGGGCCGATCCGCTTCACGCCTTTTTCGCGTGCTATGTCTGCGCTTTCAACGATGGTGCGCGCCGAGGGGCCGCCCGAGCCCATCACGATGCCTGTGCGCTCGTTGGAAATGTCACTTTCCTCAAGCCCCGCATCACGAATGGCTTGATCCATAGCGACATGGTTCCAAGCTGTTCCGGTCGCGTGAAAACGCATCGCGCGGCGGTCGACGAGTTCAGAGGGATCGAGATTGGGCGCGCCATGAACTTGGCAGCGGAAACCCATCTCGGCATATTTCTCGGCACGCACAATGCCAGGCTTCGCCTCACGCAAAGAGGCGAGAACCTCTTGCGTGTTGTTGCCAATGGACGAGACAATGCCCATCCCGGTGACGACGACGCGTTTCATGATCGCTTTCCTATGTTCTGCGCGGGTTCAGCACCCGCGAGATTGTCTTGGACCGAGATTGTCTTGCCCGATGAATGCGGCGGTGTTGCGAGCGCCGCAGCCAAAGGAGGCCGCGTTAGGTCTTGAAAAGGCCTACGCGCAAATCCGATGCTTCATAAATTCGGCGGCCATCGGCCTCGAGCCAACCATCTGCAATGCCGAGCACAAGCTTTGAACGAAAGACGCGCTTGAGATCAACGCCATAGACGACCTGCTTCACCGAGGGCAAAACCTGATCGGCAAATTTCACCTCGCCAACGCCGAGCGCGCGGCCGCGCCCTTCGGCACCGAGCCAACCGAGGAAAAATCCGCACATTTGCCAAAGTGCATCAAGGCCAAGACAGCCCGGCATCACCGGATCATTCTGGAAATGACACGGGAAAAACCAAAGGTCGGGGCGGATTGCGAGCTCCGCACGCACGCACCCCTTACCGTTCGGGCCGCCCGTTTCGGATATCTCCGAAATGCGGTCGAACATCAGCATGGGCGGCAAAGGCAATTGCGCGTTACCCGGACCGAACATCTCGCCGCGGCCGCAGGCAAGTAAGTCCTCATATTCAAATGATGAGCGGCGCTCCATGATCCCCGTATGGCTCCATTCCCACGCGACCCGCGAAAACGGGCCTTAATCCCGCGCGTTGGTAACACAGCCCGACGCGGGCCGGAAGAGATTAGCTAGATGAAGCTTGGGTTTAAGAGCAGCAACTAGAGAAACCACTCGGGGCCACGGTTCCAAAACAAAATGGTCTGCTATTTCTGGCTCGCCGCATGAATTAAATCTTGAAAAATCAATGCTATGTTCTTAGATAAATGCTGTATTTTCAGAGGTTTATATCTATTTGAAACCTTTTTATGGAGTCGGAAAAAGATCCCTGTAATTCCCTGTTTCCAAGCTTGTATGTATACCGGAGATCATTGCCCGTCTTGCGGGTGCTGCCCCCTGTCACTATTATAAGACAAGCAATCGGGCGCACGCATTTCGTGCGCCTTCACTCCGTATCAGAACCGGTTTCCATGGCGGCCCAGCAGACAGCATCGTCCCCCTCGCCTTCTCTGGCCGCACGGTCGGAAGCGACGGGTTGCCCTGTGCATGACCTCCGCCGCCGCTTGCGGCAGTCTGGGTTGCGGCCAACGCGCCAGCGCGTCGGGCTTGGCTGGCTGCTCTTCGCCAAAGGCGACCGGCATCTGACGGCGGAAATGCTCTTCGAGGAAGCGGCGAAGGCGCGCGTCCCGGTCTCCCTGGCGACCGTCTACAATACGCTCCACCAATTCACCGAGGCGGGCCTTCTGCGCGAAGTGGCTGTCGATGGGGCCAAGACCTATTTCGACACCAATATCGGCGACCACCACCATTTCTTCCTCGAAGGGGAGAATGTTCTGGTCGATATCGAACACCGCAAGGTCGAAGTCAGTGCAATCCCCGAGGCACCCCCGGGCTATGAGGTCGCACGCGTGGATGTCATCGTCCGGCTGCGCAAGACGGGCGCGTAAGCGGTTGCGGCCTCTTTAGTCGATCTTTTCGTTGGGATAGGCGCCCCAAAGGCGGTTCTGCTGGACGTATCCGTCGAAACCGGGACCGGTAAATCGGCACCATTGCCCATCGCAATTCTTGAGCTGCCCGAGCACATTCGGCTGCAATTCGGCGGCGAGATCGGCTTTAGCGTTGGGCTTGGCAAAAAGCGGGACGGTCCCTGTCTTCAGCCATGGCGAGACGAGCGCGGTCCGGCGGCCCGAGAGCAGAGAATGCAGCACCCAGCCTTCAGCCCCCTCCGAATCGCGAATGCGGCGCCATGTCTCAAACTCGGCCATGATTTCGACCGGCAGACCGGCGCGCTGGAACACCCATGTCGTCCGGTGCTCCTTGGACGGACCCTCGCGCAAATTGACGCGGTCCGACTTCAGGCTGACATAGCGGGGGACAGGCAAGCCCGTAGCCGAGCCTTTGGTGATCGCATCGGCGGCG
>JAIYCE010000023.1 GCA_027488155.1 Hyphomicrobiales bacterium
CTGCGGGGCCTGCGGCAACGCGTAGAATTTTCCCGGATGGAGGCGCGAGGGCACGAGGAAATCGCGCGCGCCTTCGGGCGACGACGCCGTGAGAATGGGCGTTTGGAATTCGTTGAACCCCTGCCCCTTCATCCCCTGACGCAACCAATCGATGACGGCGACACGCGTCATGATGTTGTTGTGCAGCGTCTCGCGGCGCAGATCGAGGAAACGGTATTTGAGGCGCGTCTCTTCCGGGAAGGGGAGATCACCGAACACTTGAAGCGGGAGTTCAGCGGCGGGGCCCAAAACTTCGATTGCAGTCACGAAGATTTCGATCTGCCCCGTCGCGAGGTCGGCATTGGCTGTCCCCTCGGGGCGGCGGCGGACCTTGCCATCCATGCGGACGACCCACTCAGCGCGGAGCTTCTCAGCATCGCGGAAGGCGGGGCTGTCGGGATCGACCACGCATTGGGTCATGCCGTAATGATCGCGCAAATCTACGAAAAGCACGCCGCCATGGTCGCGAATGCGATGGCACCAGCCGGATAGCCGGACTTCACTGCCGATATCGGCCTCGCGGAGTGCGCCGCAGGTATGGGACCGGTAGCGATGCATGGCTTCTCTCTTCCTGATTTGCTCTGAAACGCGGGAGAACGCATAGGGGCCAAGTCCAGCCAAGGCAAGCCGGAAGGATCCCGAGGCCGGTGCCTCACCCCCAAAAAGCCAAGACTTGACCCTTCCCCTCCCCGCCTGAGGGGGATAAAGGGGTCCCCACCATGCCCTTGATCACCACAACGTCTGCCCTCGCAGAAGCCTGCGACCGCCTCGCCCGCCACCCCTTTGTGACGGTCGATACCGAGTTCATGCGCGAGAGCACCTATTTCCCGAAGCTCTGCCTGATCCAGATCGCAAGCCCAGACGATGTGTATATGGTTGATCCATTGGCCGAGAGCATCGACCTTGCACCGTTCCTCGTGCTCATGCGCAATCCGCAGGTGGTTAAGGTTTTTCACTCCGGGCGGCAGGATCTCGAAATCCTCTGGCATATGGACCAGTGCATTCCTGAACCGGTGTTCGACACGCAAGTCGCTGCCATGGTGTGCGGCTATGGCGACAGTGTCTCGTATGAGCAGCTTGCGCACGATCTCGCAAAAGCAAAAATCGACAAATCTTCACGCTTTACCGATTGGTCACGCCGCCCACTCAGCGAAGCACAACTCGTTTATGCCAAATCGGACGTGACGCATCTGCGCGATGTGTATCAAGCGCTCGCCGGAAAAATCGGCGAAACCGGACGGACGCATTGGCTCGAAGACGAGATGAAAATTCTCACCTCGCCTTCAACCTACGATCTCAAGCCTGGCGATGCGTGGATGCGCCTTCGCGGCCGCGTCCGCAAACCTAAAGAATTGGCGATCCTGATCGAACTTGCCGCTTGGCGCGAAGTGGAGGCGCGTGGCCGGGACGTGCCCCGTAGCCGTGTGTTGAAGGACGATGCCGTCATCGATGTCGCGACTTCCGCCCCACGTTCAGTCGAAGCGCTCGGACAATTGCGCTCGATACCATCCGGTTTCGAGCGTTCACGCGCGGGAGCCGATATTCTGGCAGCCGTCGAACGCGGAATTGCACGCGATGCCAAAACGCTGCCAGTAAACGAGCGCAATGGACGCAAAAACTTCAATCCAGCCACTGTCGAATTGCTGAAAGTCTTGCTGAAGATGACCTGCGAGGCCGAAGGTGTCGCCGCGAAGATCATCGCCAGTGTCGACGATCTTGAAGCGATTGCCGAAAATGACGAGGCCGATGTGCCCGCCCTGTCCGGCTGGCGGCGGGACCTCTTCGGCGACCGTGCGCTTGCGTTGAAACATGGCAAACTCGCGTTGGCGATGCGGGGCGGCAAGGTCGTTGCTTTTCCGGTTTGATGCTCACTCAGAATAGGCCTCGCCATTGCTAACGCCGCAGTGCCGAAGCCATTCTGATCTCAGCGCGTGCAATGCCCATCACGGAGTGACGCATTAGCGCTCAAGACCACAGCGCAATGACGTGCTGGGATTTAGGCGTATCAATTACCCAATCATAAAATGCGGTGTTCGGCCGACGATTCGCGCCAGCTGTGACAACCGCTTGAACAACCGATCGCTCGCGAGCGGCGCATCCTGCATTGACAGCGACAATTCGAGTTTTCCGTCATTGCAGAGCAAAGGCAGGCGCGAAAGCACGCCGGGCATGGCTGCTGAGACGAGATAGGCAACACGCATCAGCCCGGCTAGGATTCGCGCGCGATCAATCATCCGCGTCGAACATAATTCACGAAGGCGCGGACTAACCTGATCATCGTTTAATCCAAGATGCCGATAGGCCACTGCGAGCGCAAGGAACGCACGACCCGGATGATCGACACCACTAAAACCGGCATTGGCAATAATATTGAAGCTTTGCTCGCCACGATAATCGGGATGGGCACGCCACCCAATATCAGCCAACAGGCAGGCAGCATGACGTAAGCGTTTTTCTTCCGGTGTCTCAGGGAGACCAGAGCTTGCCATAAATGCATCTGTCCAAGAGATCAATTCTTGCCCATGGGCCGGTGCACGCGATCGGAGAATGTTGAGATCATTGGCCGCGACAAGCAGAGGATCCTGCGCGCGTTCAGCTTCATCAAGCATTTCGTAAAGCAGACCTTCGCGAACGCCGAGCGCGGATATGACGATATCGCGCGGTTCTGCAACGGCGATGATCTCTTCAAGAAGCACTGCGCCGTAATTCAGCAAAGGACGGCGTGCAATCGAGACCGCTTCAATCGAATCAAGGGTCTCCGTATCGACCCGCTCTACAAGGGCGGCAAAATCTGCTGCATCGGCAGCCGAAATTACATAATTGTGCATCACTTGCAGAGGATAGCCGCGCTGCCGCATATGCAACCGCGCCAAGGCACGCCAGGTCCCACCTATTGCATAGAAAGAGCGGTCCTTGAGCGCCTTCAATTGCGGCAAGCCAGTGATCGTCTCGCGAATAATCTTTTTCGCCTTGCGAATCGAATCACCCGAGCGATCCTGCAAAGACAGAGCACCCAGTGGTAGTGTTACGCCTCTGCCAAGGATTTCTCCTTTAACCTCGATCAATTCAAGCGATCCGCCACCGAGATCGCCCGCCACACCATCGGGCTTCCAAATGCCGGAAACAACGCCCAATGCGGACAGTTCCGCTTCGCGCTTTCCCGAAATCAGATCGGGGAAGATGCCGGTCACCTCAGCACAGCGCGCGAGAAAGTCCGGACCATTCGATGCATCGCGCGCTGCCGCCGTGGCGATCACCTTAACTTGCTTGATCCCCATTGTTTCAACCAACACGCGAAAACGTGCCAAAGCGGCGAGCGCTTTCACCATGGCATCGTCAGCAAGCCGTCCGGTCGACAGCACCTTTCGGCCGAGGCCGCACATCACCTTTTCGTTAAAGATGGGTGTGGGCGAGCGCGAAAGGCCTTCATAAGCGACAAGGCGCACAGAATTCGAACCAATATCGATGATCGCTATGGGCTCGCCATAAGATAGTCGGCCCTGCGCTCCCCTATTCATCATCTGCACGCTTTCAACCCTCAAACCGCGGCGTCTATTTGCCCGATTTCTCGGCCGCAAGCAATTTCGGGCTTGATGAGCGCAGCGATTTTCCACGGCCCGAGAGGCTAGGGTTCGTCATAAAATAGCGATGCGCGTTGAATGGCTCTTCGCCGGGCGATAGCGCGATCCGGGTCGAAGTGCCATCTGGTTCAACGCGCCAGCTCTGCTGATTATCGAGCAGATTGGCCATCATGATCTGGCTGAGAACCTGCTCATGGACAGTGGGGTTCTGGATGGGAAGCAAGGCTTCAACGCGCCGGTCGAGATTGCGCGACATAAGATCGGCAGACGAAATATAAACGGCGGCCTTCTGGTTCGGCAGTCCAACGCCGTTCCCAAATGCATAAATGCGCGTATGCTCCAAAAATCGTCCGATAATCGATTTCACGCGAATATTGTCCGACAAGCCCGGCACGCCGGGACGTAAACAGCATATGCCGCGGACAACAAGATCAACATCGACACCAGCCTGGCTCGCGCGATAGAGCGCATCGATAATCATCGGGTCGACAAGGGCGTTGCATTTTCCCCAGATGGCAGCAGGGCGGCCGGCCTTCTTGTGCTCGATTTCCTGTTCGATATGATTCAGCAAGCGCTTCTTCAACGTCAACGGCGACACCGCCATGCATTCGAGCGCAGCTGGCTCAGCATAACCGGTGATGAAATTGAAGATCCGGCTCACGTCGCGGGCGACTACCGGATCGGCGGTGAAGAACGAAAGATCGGTGTAAATGCGCGCTGTAATGGGGTGATAATTGCCGGTGCCGACATGGCAGTAACTCACAAGTGCCCCAGCTTCGCGGCGCACCACCATCGACAATTTCGCATGTGTCTTAAGTTCGATAAAGCCGAAGACGACCTGCACGCCAGCACGTTCAAGGTCGCGGGCCCAGCGTATATTCGCTTCTTCGTCAAAACGCGCCTTCAACTCTACGAGCGCGGTCACGGATTTGCCGGCTTCGGCAGCTTCCGCCAATGCCTTTACAATTGGGCTGTCTGATGAGGTGCGGTAAAGCGTCTGCTTGATCGCAACCACATTAGGGTCACGCGCAGCTTGGTTCAAAAATTGGACGACAACGTCAAAGCTCTCATACGGGTGATGAACAATCAGATCCTTCTGCCTGATGGCAGCAAAACAATCGCCACCCAAATCGCGGATGCGCTCGGGAAAACGCGCATTATA
>JAIYCE010000039.1 GCA_027488155.1 Hyphomicrobiales bacterium
ATTACCCTCTTGGCAAGGCCATAATCCCGTAGCCATATGGAGAGACATAGGAGATCTGCACGATGAGTCTCGAGACCTCTTCTTACCCGCCGCCTGTTCCCGCCGCACCGGATGTTGCGGGCGTATTGGCGGGACGCGTGATTGGGTTTTTCGTTGATCTCTTCCTGATCGGGCTTCTGTGCGGTTTGATTTTTTTCTTTCTCGTTATTCCGCTCGGTTTGATCACCGGGGGATTGGTGTGGTTTCTGCTGCCACCCATGTTTCCCATCGTGGCTTTTCTCTACAATGGTTTCACCATTAGCGGGCGCAAGCAGGCAACACTGGGCATGCGCATGTTCGGCGTGCGTCTGCAAATGGCTGAAACGGGTGGTGAGGTCAGCTTCTTGATCGCGGCGGTGCATGCGATCTTCTATTATGTGAGCGTCAGCTTTCTCACACCGCTCATCTTGCTGATCGGATTGTTCCGTTCAGACAGCCGCATGTTGCACGATCTGCTGGCCGGCGTCATTGCCGTGCGGCGTGGGTGAACCGAATGACAAAGGGACCCGCAGGAGCGCTTGAATTGTGACGACGCAACCGCGCGACACACCCCAGTTTTTCCTGACAGCGCCAACACGCTGCCCCTATTTGCCGGGCCGCGAAGAACGCAAAGTGTTCACCCATCTTGTTGGGCGCAATGCGCGCGAAATGAACGATACGCTAACCAAAGGCGGCTTCCGCCGCTCGCAGACCATCGCCTATCGCCCTGCCTGCGATGCGTGCAAAGGCTGCGTATCTGTCCGCATTCCGGTCGGCGATTTCCGGCCGACGCGCAATATGCGCAAGGTGCTGGCGCACAATTCCGATCTTTTCGCCCGCATGAGCGTCAACAGGCCTAATTCCGAACAATATCGCCTGTTCCGCGATTATGTGATGTCGCGCCATAGCGATGGCGGCATGGCTGATATGAGCGTGCTCGATTATTCAATGATGATCGAAGATACGCATGTCGAAACGCGCATCGTCGAATATCGCCGGCGCGGTCCCGATACATTCACGACGGGGCGCGGGACCGGCCCGCTTCTCGGGCTGGCGCTCACCGATGTTCTCGGCGACGGTCTGTCGATGGTCTATTCGTTTTTTGATATCGAAGAACGGAACCGTAGTCTCGGCACGTTCATGATCCTCGAACACATCGCGCAAACGCGGAAAATGGGCCTTCCCTACCTCTATCTCGGCTATTGGGTGCAAGGTTCACCGAAGATGGATTACAAGGCGCGGTTCATGCCCCAAGAGCGATTGATGCCGAATGGCTGGGAGCGTTTCGACGGCGACCCGCACGACAGCGCATGAATGAAAACGGGCGCCGAAGCGCCCGTCCCTTCAGCCGGAGAACCGGTTGGACTTCGGAAAACCTTTTGGTGGCAACCGACCCGCCTCGGCGCGATTGCCGATCCAATCCTTCAATTCCGCTTTAGGCACAGTAAAGGTCCGACCTGCGCTGTCTTGCCAAGTGAGGCCTTCCTTCAATTTGAAGAAGCGCGCATCGACCACGCCGCCATCCTTGTATTTCTGCAGGCGCACACCTTTGCCGCGTGTCATCTCAGGAATCTGATTGGCTGCAAAGATCAGCATCTTACGGTTTTCGCCAATGATGGCGCAATGATCGCCCTCGGCCTCGACGATGAGCGCCGCACGCTCACCCGCATCGAGGTTGAGGATCTGACGGCCTTTACGCGTATTGGCGGGCAGATCGTTCGCATTGACGATGAAGCCGCGGGCAACATTCGACGAGACAAGGAATTTCACATTCGGCTTATGCGGCCAGACGGCGACGATGTCAGCACCTTCCTCAATATCGGCCATCAGGCGGATAGGATCGCCGAAACCGCGGCCGCCCGGAAGCTTAGCCGCATCGAGCGTGAACACTTTACCGTCGCCGCCAAGCACCATGATCTTGGTCGTCGTTTCGGCATGGAACCATTGCTGCAAGCTATCATCGCCCTTGAATTGTAAGGCCGAGACATCTTGCTGATGGCCTTTAAGTGCGCGGATCCAGCCCATTTTAGAAATGACGACAGTAATCGGCTCGCGCTCAACCAGGGCTTCATCGAGGTCGAGATCGCCCGTATCGGGAACATTCTCGAATGTCGATCGACGCTTGCCGATCTTCGTCTCAGGGCCGAACTTCTTTTTGACCTCGCGGATTTCCCACGCAATCGTTTTCCACTGGACCTGATCGGAGGCTAGCAATTTCTCGATTTCGGATTTTTCCGCAGTGAGCGTGTCGAGCTCTTTCTTGAGCTCCATCTCTTCGAGCTTGCGCAATGAACGCAGGCGCGTGTTGAGGATGGCTTCCGCCTGATTGTCTGTAAGGTCGAAGGCCTTGATGAGTTCGGCCTTCGGCTCGTCCTTCTCGCGGATGATTTTGATGACGCGATCAAGATCGAGATAAACAATCAACAGACCACGCAGAATTTCGAGTCGCTTGTCGATCTGGCCGAGGCGGTTGCGCGAACGGCGGAGTAAGACCTCGCGGCGGTGGTCCAGCCATTCGCGTAACGCTTCCGGCAGACCGAGCACTTTCGGCACGAGACCGCCTGAAAGCACGTTCATATTCATTGGAATGCGGGTTTCGAGCTCCGTCACCCGGAATAGCGATTCCATCATTACCATAGGATCGATGTTGCGCGTCTTCGGCTCGAAGACGATGCGGACATCTTCCGCACTCTCATCACGCACATCGCCCAGAAGTGGCAATTTGCGTTCGTTCAGAAGCTCGGCGATTTTTTCGATCAGCCGACTCTTCTGCACAAGATAGGGAATCTCAGTAACGATGGCGACAAAGCCGCCGCGCCCTGTGTCTTCCTTATGCCAACGGGCACGCAGACGGAACGCGCCGCGCCCCGTCCGATAGGTTTCGGCGATAGATTCAGCGCTCTCCACGATGATGCCGCCGGTCGGGAAATCCGGCCCCGGCACGAAGGTCATCAATTGCTGCGCATTCGTGTTCGGATGCGTGATGAGATAAAGCGCAGCATCGCAGAGTTCGGCCGCATTATGTGGCGGAATCGATGTTGCCATGCCCACAGCAATGCCTTGCGAGCCATTCGCCAACAGATTGGGAAAAGCGGCGGGCAGCACGATCGGCTCGTCTTCGGAGCCGTCATAGGTGTCGCGAAAATCGACAGCATCCTCATCGATGCCATCGAGTAGAAGGCGGGCGACTTCCGTCAGACGCGTTTCGGTGTAACGCATAGCGGCGGCGCTATCGCCATCGATATTGCCGAAATTGCCCTGCCCTTCGACAAGCGGATAACGCTGGGCGAAATCCTGCGCGAGGCGAACGAGCGCGTCATACACCGATTGGTCGCCATGCGGATGATACTTACCGATGACATCGCCAACAACGCGGGCGGATTTCTTGAATGCGGCGCCGGGATCGAGCCTGAGCAACCGCATGGCATGTAGCACGCGGCGATGGACGGGCTTCAGCCCGTCGCGCGCATCGGGCAACGCACGATGCATAATGGTGGAGAGCGCGTAAGCGAGGTACCGCTCCTCCAGCGCATGGCGTAGATCTATATGCTCGATGTCGCCGCCGGATGGCGGCTCGACGGGCTTACCCATCCGTCACTCCTTGAAATGCGTGAGAACGGTTAGCGAACACCACGAGTCGAAGCAAGGTTCGGCCTTCAGGCGGGCGGGGACAAATCTCGCCGCAAGGCCGCGATGAAGGCTCCGCGCGCCTCGGGCGGCGGCATACCCCGCGGGCCATAGACGTGACGTTCGAAGAAATAGGCTGTGAGAGCGAAACCGGCCTCGATCTCGGCCCAATCGGGTACGCATGAGAGGCTGCCAGAAAGAAACGCAGGCAGGCGGAACAAACGCTCGCGCCAAGGTTCCCCCGCCACGCGCGAGACCGCGCGGCCCGATTTCGGCGAGACATAGATGAGCTCATTCTGAGCGCCAGTTGCGGCGCATTCGCTCAGGTCGAGGCCGAAGCCGAGTTCAGCCAGAATGGCGAGCTCATACCGGATCAACAACGGAGCGGCGAGCGGGGCTTCGGTTAGATTTTCACCGATGACGGCAAGTGCCTCGAAGATCGCCGGATGCGGATCGCGCTCGGGCAAAAGGCGCGTGAGTTGGGCGAGATGGTTGAGGCCAAAAAGCGCGACGGAGGAATGCATATAGGTGGCGGCACGCAGATCGACCGGCTCGATCTTCCACTCGCCGAGATGCTCCTCGAGCCGGGCGCGCCAGAGCGCATCGACATGATTGCCGGGCTGTAACACGGGCTGCATCGTACGCGAACGGCCATTGCGGACGACACCCAGATGGCGCCCATGCGCGCGCGTCATTATCTCTAGCACAACAGCGTTTTCGCCGTGTCGCCTGAGTCCGAGTACGATGCCGGCATCGCGCCATTCCACTCGCGCGGCCCTCCGCTATTTTTTTGGAAATTCCAAACCCATTTCACGATAGCGTGCAGGATCGTTCGACCAGTTCTCGCGCACTTTCACAAACAGGAAGAGATGCACCTTGCAATCGGCCGCGTCGGCGATCTCTTTGCGCGCCGATTCACCGATGGCCTTGATCGTCCGACCGCCTTCGCCCAGCACGATCTTGCGCTGGTTTTCGCGCTCGACATAAATCACCTGCTCGATACGCGCCGAACCATCCTTCAGCGTTTTCCAATCCTCGGTCTCGACCGTGGAACGGTAGGGAATTTCGTCATGCACGCGCTCGAACAATTTCTCGCGCGTGATTTCTGCCGCCAAGTGTCGCAAAGGGGCGTCCGACACTTCATCGGGCGGGAACAAGAGCGGGCCCAGCGGCATGAAGCCCGCCAGCTTGTCACGCAAAGTCGCAACGCCACTGCCCGTGAGTGCGGAGACCATGAAAGTCTCCTTGAAATCGCCGCGCTTATTGATGTCTTCGGCGATCTCGAACAATTTCTCGCGTTCGATCAGATCGATCTTGTTCAGCACCAGTAATTTCGGCTTTTTCAGATCGGAGAGCTTTTCGAGGATCGCTTCGGTCTCCTCGCTCGGCCAGTACCGGACATCGACGATGAGAGCGACAACATCGGCATCGCCCGCTCCACCCCAGGCCGTCGTTACCATGGCGCGTTCCAGACGGCGCTTGGGCGCAAACAGACCGGGCGTGTCGACAAGGATGATCTGCGTATCCTCGCCGACCATCACAATGCCGCGCATGAGCGCGCGCGTCGTCTGCACTTTGCGCGAGACAATCGAGACCTTGGCACCAACGAGTGCGTTCACAAGCGTCGATTTACCGGCGTTGGGCGCGCCAATCAGCGCGACGAAGCCGCAACGGGTTTCACTCATCCGGCAACTCCATCCATAGCAATGCCTTCGCGCCGTAAAAAGGCCAGCGCGGCATCATGTTCGGCGGCGCGCTTGGATGCGCCCTTGCCATTGCAAGGCTCGAGCCCTTCGATCACCGCAGCCACGATGAAGACGGGTGCATGATCGGGCCCGCTGCGCTCAACCTCGCGATAGCGCGGCGCGGGCAGGCCGCGGCCGAGCGCCCATTCCTGCAATGTCGATTTGGCATCGCGGGTCTGACGTCCCGGCTCATTGATCTTGGGGCCGAAGGCCCGCGCTACAAGCGCATAGGCGGCATCATATCCGCCATCGAGAAACACAGCGGCGATGATTGCCTCACACACATCGGCAAGGAGCGCATCCTTCGTGCGCAAGCCCGATTGGCTTTCGCCGGTGCCGAGGCGAAGAAAGGGCGCGACCTTCCAATCACGCGCTACTTCGGCGCAGGTTTCGCGGCGAACGAGATGGCCTATACGGCGTGACAGTTCGCCTTCTGTCCCTTCGGGAAACTCTCGATAGAGAAGATCAGCTACGACGAGGCCAAGAACGCGATCGCCCAAAAATTCCAAACGCTGATAATGCGGACCGTTCACCGGCGTGCCGGGCAGTGCGCTGATATGGGTCAGAGCCCGCTCGAGCAAAGTGCGATCGGCAAAGGTATGGCCGAGCGTTTGTTCGAGATGAGCGAGATCGGACTTACGGCGCGGGGCCATGATTAAGCGACGGGTTTTAGCAGACGATTCCAGCGCACCGTCCACGGCCATTCCCACACTTTCCAAGCCGCGCCCTCCTCCTCGACAGAGAAGAAGATGATTTCGGCACGACCAACGAAATTCTCGTAAGGCACGAAACCCACGCCTTGGGCCGACGTGTCGCGGCTGTCGAGCGAATTGTCCCGATTGTCGCCCACCATAAAGAAATGTGCCGGCGGCACTTCGTAAAGCGGCGTGTTGCGCCCCAACTTGTTGCCGTAAAGGTCGAGCTCCTGAATGACATAGCTCACACCATTCGGCAGCGTCTCACGATAGAAGGTGGCGCGATCCTTGAACCCTGCGCCAGCCGCGACCTCGGTCTGGGACAGTTTTTCTTTCTTGATCTTTTGGCCGTTGATGATCAACACGCCGTCGACCATCTGGATCTTGTCGCCAGGCAGACCGATTACGCGCTTGATGTAATCGGTGGAATTGTCGCGCGGCAGCTTGAAGACGGCGATGTCACCACGCTTCGGTGCCGAGCCGATAACCCGGCCATCAGCTCCGCCGATTTTCGGCAGCATATGTCCGAAGGGGAAGGAATAGCGCGAATAGCCATAGGCATATTTCGAGACGAAGAGATAATCGCCGATCAACAGCGTTGGGATCAACGAGCCTGATGGAATGTTGAAGGGCTGGAACAGGAAGGTGCGGATGACGAGCGCGATCAGAAGCGCCTGGACAATCACCTTGACGGTCTCCAACAGACCGCCCTCGTCCTTCCCCGTCTTTCCAAGTTCCTTGTAGTTCGCCACGCGCTCTGTCTCCGCTGTCCGCGATTCCACCCCAAAGGCGGCCGAGCCGGGGTATAGACCTCGGAATGAGGCGGCGCAATGACAGCCCCAGGCCTTAGCCGTGGAAGCGCGTCGGCGCCTCCGTTGCCTCACGGTCAATAAGGGCAGACCGCCCGATTCCTAGTCGCTCCTTGGCCGGTGCTTGCGCGAGATTTGGTGGCTCGCCCACCCTGCCTAGGTGGGAAGGCCGCGATCACCACCAAGGCTTCCACAACGAAGGCTTGGGCAACAAAGGCTTGGGCAACAAAGGCTTGGGCAAGCAGGTAATCGTCGGTCAGCGTGACATGGATAACACCCCGATAGAGGGGCATGCCGATACAAGACCGACCCGGCGGCCGTCCAAGTAGGGAAGGTTCGGCCTTGGCCTATGACAACCGCCACGCCCCTGAGGATCGATCAGCAACCGCAGTCGATCTGGTCGGGAAAGGGGAGATCGGCTGCGCCCGTGACCCCTTCTCTCAACCGCCTTGCAAAGTGGACCTTGGCGTTTCTAAACACGGCAGATATGACGATATACACCGGCAAACGCGTTTCTATAGAGATCAGCGCGGGTCTGCGCGTCTAAGATATCGCGCGCAAAATCCTCGTCATTGGCCGTGAAAAGAAGATTGTTCGTACGCGGCGCTAAGCCCAGCCGATCGCGCAACCCGCGCATGAAGCGCACATACCATGGCACCTCCATCCTGGGTGCGGTTGTCGTCGTTCCACGACCCTCTATCATCCTGACGATGAGATAGCCAAAATCTGTTGCCGCTTGTTGATCTATAGGAGCACCAATAACCTGAAAAACATGAACGAGTTCGCGTACAAGCAGATTCAGCGCGGTGGCTTCATAGTTTTGAGGCGTTGCAACAAAAGCGCGCGTAATATAGCGGGCAATTACATTCGGCAGAAAATGGGCTCTCAGGCGTTCGATATCCGGAAGAGCAAAGCCTGCTGGCGCTCTCAGCGCATCCAAAACATTTATGATTGCCCAGATAAGAGGTAGCGTATGGTTTGCATAATTGGCATTTCTAAATTCGGCCAAAAACTGCTGTTCGGTACCCTGCGGATTGGCGCGTCTGAAATCTTGAAAATCCGCAGCCAAGCGCGTGTAGACTGTTCCCGCCCTAATCGTTTCCATGTTTTCTCGGAATTCAGCATTATCTTCCACGCTGTCCGCAACATCGCCAACATCAAAGAAGCCATAATCCATAAATGACACGACTTGATTACGCCAGAACGACGATGTTTTGACAATCAAAAGCGGTGAGAGACCATTGAAAGAAAAGATCGCCGTGTAACGCGACTCCGCTAGGACTTCCTTATAGGCATTGAGATACTCAATCTGTTCTCTGGTTTTAACAGTGACTCTATTAAAGTATCGCGCAACATGCCGGATGGATGCGTCCATGGCGGTGCCGAGAGCATATTGTGCAGATTTCCACTTTTGTGTACTTGCTGCAATAGCGGTTGAAAACATTGCTTTGGAAAGTGATTGATAAAGAGCGGCTTGTGCTGCTGTCCATTTATCTTTTGCTGAAATTTTTGATAGGCCAGCTTCAGCGTAAAAATCCGTAATGCGATCATAGTATAAGTTTTTACTAAATTCATTTCTAATAATTTGATTCAGATTTCTAAAAAACGTGTTGAAGTCTTTCAATTTTTGCAAATAATTCATGAATTGAGAATCTGTCAACGTATCAGCGTTTGCTGTTTTACCCTGTCGCACCAAATCGGCGTATGATGCCAATGTATAGGGTGTCTGATTTTGAAATTGACGCGATGCATGCGACGTTGAAATTGAATCCGCAATCTGCGCTAGCTCACGGCTTGCCCAGCCCTGCCCCTGCGAGCGCTGATCAAACAGCATCTCAACCATGGGTACGCGATTATACTCAAGCATACGACTAATATTTCTGTGCAACTGCAATTCTCCCACTGACGCCAGGCGAATAAAATTGGCGCCAAAGGTACTCCCGGCATGTGCTAAGTTCATTGTATTCACATTGCCCGCTGCATAATCAGTCCGATGAGCGGCCCATTGAGGCATTTGTGTTACGCCATCAAGAAAATCGGCGTCATTTTGAACATGATCCAGTGGTGCGTCAGGGTTGAAGCTTGTCGGAGCAATTCTCGTGATGCGACCTTTTGCAACGTTGATCCCTAAAACAAGATCGCTTCCTGGCGTTGTTGAATATCTTGGATCATCAAGATCGTTCATCACGAGGACGATCCTTGTTACATTGTCTCTATAGTTTAATTTATATGACGTCCCATTGGCTTTTAATGGGAATATCGTCTCACTGAACATTCCTGTTGGGCTATACATTAATGCATCAATTCGGCCTGTTGCATTATTGATATAAAGAGAATGATCCATGACAATTATTCCTGAAATTCCGCCAATACGGTGGTGGCCTAATACATCGTCATAACCATAGAAAAAAAACGGAAAAGCTATACGCTTTTTACTTGTCTAATGCCTCGATCACCACAAAGGCTTGTGCCAGCGGATAATCGTCGGTCAGCGTCACATGGATGACGCCGCGATGGCCGGGCGGGATCAACGCCTGAAAGCGAGCGGCGGCACCACCCGTCAGAGCCATGGTCGGCGCACCAGAGGGCAGATTAACGACACCCATATCCTTCATGAAGACGCCGCGCGAAAAACCGGTGCCGAGCGCTTTGGAGCAGGCCTCTTTAGCTGCAAACCGCTTCGCATAAGAGGCGGCACGCTGGGCGCGGCGATCCGACTTCTTTTGTTCAATCTCGGTGAACACACGCTGGACGAAGCGATCGCCGAAGCGCGCCAATGTCTTCTCGATCCGTCTGATGTCGATCAGATCGGAGCCGAGACCGATAATCATTCTGCACGCGCCCGGCCGGCGGCCATGGCCGCTTTCATCGTACGAATGGCCTGCGGCAAACCAACAAAAACCGATTCACCGATCAGGAAATGGCCGATGTTGAGTTCAGCAACTTCGGGATGCGCGGAGATCATTTCGGCCGTAGCATAATCGAGACCATGGCCGACATGAGGCTCGATCCCGAGCGCGACAGCCTGTTTGAGGCCTGCCACGATCCTTTGATATTCTGCATCGGCCTTCGCCTTATGCCCCTCTGCCAGCGCATCGCACCAGCCGCCGGAATGAAACTCGACAACCGGTGCCTTCAAACGATGAGCGGCATCGATGGCAGCAGGATCGGCGGCGATGAACAGCGACACGCGAATGCCCGCATCGTTCAGTTTGGCGATGTAGGGCTTAAGGTGGTTGTCGTTTGAGACGACATCCAGCCCGCCCTCAGTCGTGCGCTCTTCGCGCTTCTCCGGCACGAGACAGACAGCGTGCGGTTTGGTTTTCAGCGCGATGGCCAGCATTTCGTCGGTCGCCGCCATTTCAAAATTGAGCGGCTTTGAAATCTCGGCCTTGAGTCGCTCCATGTCGGCGTCGCGGATATGGCGACGATCTTCACGCAGATGCGCCGTGATGCCATCCGCGCCAGCCTCGATGGCGACGAGCGCAGCGCGCACCGGATCCGGCAAAACACCGCCGCGCGCATTGCGCACAGTAGCGACGTGATCGATGTTGACGCCGAGACGGGGCGGTAAGAGCGGCATGGTTCAGGCTTTCAGACTGCGGCTGCCCGGTTTCACAGCCGGAATGGCAGCGAGTTCAGGCGGTAATTGATCGGCCGGATAGGCCGGAATATCGACTTGCGCAAGCGATACAAACGGTACGCCAAGATCGGCCTTCCCGCCGGACCGGTCAATCAGGCAGGCGGCACCGACAATCTTGCCGGGATAATGCGCGATGGCATTGAGGCATTCGCGCGAGGACAGGCCGGTCGTAATGATATCTTCGACCATCAGGACACGCGCGCCTTCCGGAATTTCAAAACCGCGCCGCAATTGGAAGCGGCCTTCCTCACGCTCGACGAAGATCGCCTTAGCATCAAGTTGACGTGCCGTCTCATAGCCCGGCACGATGCCGCCAACCGCGGGGGAGACAACAATATCGATCTTGCCAAAGGCCGCCGTCACCTTCTCGGCGAGCGCCTTGCAGAGGCGTTCGGTACGGACCGGGTCCTGAAAGACAAACATCTTCTGCAGAAAGACGGGGCTCCGCAGACCAGAGGACAGAATGAAATGTCCCTCCAGCAATGCACCGGCCTCACGGAACTCCTGCAGCACTTGTTCGGTATTCATCACAACAACCCTCATCACGTCCCGGCTGAATAGCCCAAAAAGACGGGCGGGAATAGGCCCGGGTTCAGCCGTTCACACGCTCGACCTGGCTGACGATGGTCTTGGTCCGGAGCTGACTTAAAATTGCGTTGAGATGCTTCAGATCCCAAACTTCGAGGTCGATCTTTAGGTCGCGGAAATCGGGCGAGCGGCCGATCACCGTGATCGAATCGATGTTGCCGTCATTCTCGCCAATCACTGAAGCGATCTGCGCGAGAGTGCCGGGCTCGTTGATGGCCGTCACATTGATCTGGGCCGGAAAACGCTGGCGATGATCGTCCTCAATGTCCCAACGGACATCAAGCCAGCGCTCGGGCTGATCGTCGAATGCCATAAGCGCGGGCGACTGGATTGGGTAGATGGTGATGCCCTTACCGGGTGTGAGAATGCCGACGATGCGATCGCCGGGCACGGCACCGCCATCGGGTGCGAAATGCACCGGAAGCTCGCCATTGAGGCCGCGAATGGGAATGGATGGCAATTGCGCTTCCTGTTTGCCATCGGGCACGCGGAAGACGAGACCACCGCCCTTCTTCATGCCAAACCAACCACCCGCCTTCGGATCGGGAGCGGAACCTGCCGCCTGCCCCTCCTTGAAATCGGGATAAACAGCCTTGACGACATCGCCGGAGAAAATCTCGCCACGCCCGACAGAGGCCAACACATCATCAAGCGAAATGCGCGCAAGACGAGGTACTGCTGCTTTCAACTTGTCTTCGGAAAAGAGTTTGCCGGCGCGCTCGAAGGCCCGCTCGATGATACGGCGGCCTAAGCCTGCATATTGATTGCGCACGGCGGTACGGGTTGCCCGGCGGATAGCTGCACGCGCCTTTCCGGTAATTGCAATCGACTCCCACGCAGCAGGCGGCGTTTGCCCCGGCGAGCGAACAATTTCGACTTCGTCACCATTATTGAGCTCCGACAGTAATGGCACCATGCGGCCATTAACCTTGCAGCCCACCGCTGTGTTTCCAACATCGGTATGCACGGCATAGGCAAAATCGATCGGCGTGGCACCGCGTGGTAAAGCGATCAGCCGGCCCTTCGGCGTGAAACAAAAAACCTGATCATGGAAAAGCTCAAGCTTCGTATGCTCGAGAAATTCTTCAGGGCTGTCGCCTTCGGCCAAGGTCTCAATGGTGCGCCGAAGCCAATTATAGGCGCGGCTCTCGCGCGAGAGCGCGCTGCGATCTTGAGCGCGGCCATCCTTGTAGAGCGCGTGCGCGGCAATGCCGAATTCGGCGATATTGTCCATGGCCTGCGTGCGGATCTGCAATTCAACGCGCTGACGCCCCGGGCCAACCACCGTCGTGTGCAGCGAACGATAATCATTCTGTTTCGGCGTCGAGATATAATCTTTAAAGCGGCCAGGCACGGTCGGCCATGTGGTATGCACAATCCCTAGCACGGCATAACAATCGGCCACCGTATCGACGATAATGCGAAAACCGATAATGTCGGACAATTGCTCGAAAGAAACGGATTTGCGCTCCATTTTTTTCCAGACGGAATAAGTCCGCTTGAGACGGCCCGACACATCAGCCTTCAACCCGAAAGCGGCAAGCTTACTCTCGAGTTCCCGCTCAATCTCTTCAATGACGGGGCCAGCCTTGCGGCCCAATTCATCGAGCCGCGCCGTGATAGTGGCATGAGCGCCCGGCATGAAATGGCGGAATGCGAGATCTTCGAGCTCCTCGCGCATGTCCTGCATGCCCATCCGGCCTGCAAGTGGCGCATAGATATCAAGCGTTTCCTCAGCAATGCGGGCACGTTTTTCCGGCGGCACATAATGCAATGTGCGCATATTGTGGAGCCGATCGGCGAGCTTGACGAGCAGAACGCGAACATCGTCAGCAATTGCCAATAAAAGCTTGCGCAGATTTTCCGCCTGCGCCGCCTTTTTCGATACGAGATCGAGTTTTTTGATTTTTGTCAGTCCGTCGACAAGTTCAGAAATCTGCGGGCCAAACAGCGTCGCTATTTCTTCCTTGGTGGCGTCGGTGTCTTCGATCGTGTCGTGCAGAACCGCAGCAACGATCGTGGCCTCATCGAGTTTGAGGTCGGTCAGGATCGCGGCGACCTCAAGGGGGTGCGACATGTAGGGGTCGCCGGAAGCACGCGTCTGGGTTCCATGCGCCTTCATCGCATAGACATAGGCGCGGTTGAGCAAAGCCTCGTCAGCGTGCGGGTTGTAACGCTTCACGCGTTCAACCAGTTCGTATTGGCGCATCATGGGCGCGGATTTTCTTTGAGCCACCGCCGTCATGGGGCGATTATCGCGGCATTAAGCCCGTCACGGCAAGCGTTAGACACAAAAAAGCCCGGCGAGGCCGGGCTTTGTCTCGAAAAAGGAGGGCTTACTCGCCCTCGTCGTCCGGCGAGGAGGTCGGCGGCACGAGGCCTTCGAGGCCGCGCAGCAAATCTTCTTCCGTCATCCGGTCGAACTCGACCTGGTTGTCGTCGCCACCTTGCGATGGAGCGCCGAGCAGCGGCACGGTTTCGGCCTCCGGCTCGTCCACATCGACATGCTTCTGCAGCGTGTGGATGAGGTCTTCCTTCAAATCTTCCGGCGAAACGGTCGAATCGGCGATCTCACGCAGCGCGACGACCGGGTTTTTATCGCGATCACGGTCGACCGTCAGCGGCGAACCGGAGGAGATCATGCGCGCACGATGGCTCGCCAAGAGAACCAGCTCAAAGCGATTATCAATCTTCTCAATGCAATCTTCGACGGTGACGCGCGCCATGGCCGCTCCGGTGATCCGAACAGAGGAAAGGGCAAGGCGCTCGCAATACACTGCCCGGGCCGCCATTGCAACCCAAAGCGGGGCTATGATCGACCTTTCCCAGTTTGAACCTCGCCAAACCGGAGATGAAAGGTATTCTTTTGCGTCTGCGCCTCCGCTTGACGCCCGTCACCTCGAGCCGGATAACGGAACACCAGTTTGGGGCGATGGCTTGTTTTCGACCCCATGGCTCAGTTGGCTATGGAAGCCGGTTGCGAATGCAAGCTGTTGCCCACCCGTTTGCGTCTGTAGCGTTAGGGTCAATCATGTCAGTCGAGCGTATCGCTTTATTCATTGACGGAGCCAATCTCTACGCGACGACCAAAGCTCTGGCCTTCGACATCGACTACAAGCGCCTCCTCCGTGAGTTTGAGAGCCGCGGACGGATTGTCCGGGCGTTGTATTACACCGCTCTTATCGAGGATCAGGAATATTCCTCGATCCGCCCGTTGATCGATTGGCTTGATTACAATGGCTATCGGGTCGTGACCAAGCCGACGAAAGAATTCGTCGATTCGACGGGGCGACGTAAGGTCAAGGGCAATATGGACATCGAGCTGGCAATCGATGCGCTCGAACTTGCGCCCTTCATCGACCATGCCGTCATCTTCTCAGGCGATGGCGATTTCCGTTCCCTCGTGGAGGCGATACAGCGCCGTGGCGTCCGGGTCTCGGTGGTCTCGACCATCACCTCTCAGCCGCCGATGGTCGCCGACGAGCTCCGCCGCCAATGTGACGCGTTCATCGACATTGCCCATCTCGCCGACCGCGTGGGCCGCGATCCGCAGGAGCGGGCCGAACGGATCCAGCGCTCAGCCGAACGCCGCGCGGCAGTGGAAGAAGACGACGAACAAGAATAAAGAGGCTTATGGCCCGTTCCCGTTCCAAAGCGCCTGTGGCTGCCGCCACGCGCGATCCCGCCAAGACCTGTCCGCTTTGCCCGCGCCTTGTCGCCTTTCGCCGCGAGGCAGAACAGCGCCTTCCCGGCGCGCATAATGCGCCAGTGCCGTCCTTCGGCAAAAGCGATGCGAAGCTCCTGATCGTCGGCCTTGCACCGGGGCTGAACGGGGCCAACCGCACGGGCCGCCCCTTCACCGGCGATTATGCGGGCGATCTGCTCTATGCGACGCTCAAGAAATTCGGCTTCGCAAAAGGCGAATACCGCGCCGATCCGCATGACGGGCTTGCTCTAGTGGATTGTATGATCACCAATGCGGTGCGCTGCGTGCCGCCGGAGAACAAGCCGACCGGCGCTGAAATCGTGACGTGTCGGCAATTTCTCGGTACGACACTAACGTCCCTCCCCCGACTGAAGGTCATCGTGGCGTTGGGTCGGATCGCGCATGATTCAACTGTGCGCGCCTTAGGCGGCTCGCCAGCGAAACATGTCTTCGGTCATGCCAAAGCCCATGAGATCGGCGGGATCAAGCTTTTCGATTCCTATCATTGCTCGCGCTACAACACGAACACGGGCCGTTTGACCACGCCGATGTTCGAGAACGTGTTCACGCTCGCGCGGAAAGCAATCGATTCCTGATCAAGGCCGGAAGCGCGAAAACACCATGTCGGGCGCGCTGGTGTTATGGCGCGATAGCATGAAACGACCGGCCCATAATTCGGATGCAGGGCCACCCTTGTAGTCCATGATAGGCGCTTCGCTCCAACTCTTCGCTGTCGGCGTGCGCCAGGCCACGCGCGCCACATCCGAGTTGAATTCCGTCATATACATCGAGCGCATGGTGAGGAACGGATATTGATCTTGTTTCACACCATCGAGTTTCACATCAAGGATGATGCGGTCCTGATCGAGTGTGTCGATCTTAAGCGCTGCAGATCCGCCGCGCTTGAAATTCATCGTGAATGTTTTGGTGGCAGGATCGAAGGCAATATCTTTCAGATCGACAACGGGACGATCCTGCACTTCCACAGGGCCGACGAGGAAGGATGAGCCATAGGCCGTCCAGCGCAGATGCTGGGGCGGCAGAGGGCGTGCGCGCCAATAACCATCGGGCGGATAGACGACGAGGACTTCCTCCGCGCGCTCCTGATGTTTGACCCATAATTGTACGACGTGAATTCCCTGTTCGACGCGGTCGCCGACGCGGAATGGCACGGTGTTCGGGCGCCAGAAGGATGGATAGGTGTAGCCGGTCAGCCAAAAATCGGGGCTTTCGTAAAACGTCACGCGCCTTGCATTGGCGGCGAAGACCGGATCACGCGACATGTCGCAGCTTGTGAAATCCGGTGCCCATTTGTCGACGACGATACCACCGATGAAAGCAGGATGAATGGCCTGCACTTGGAAGGATTTGACCTCGCGCGATTTAAAATCGAGCCAGACATTGTCCTTTTCGGCACAGAGTTCGGGCTCGCTGCGATTGACAACATCGACGGCGATATCTTTTTGCGCAGAAAGATTCTGCGTCTGCGCCAGCGCAGGTGTGATGGTGAGCAGAAACGCGCAGACGAATGGTCGAAGCATGGAAAAATCCCTTAAGTCGCTGCGCCCGCTTCAATGGCGGTCGTGACGCGAATATCGCGCAATTCCTGCGGTTCGGCCAGTTCTTCCGGGAGGGCGCAAAGTCCGAGCCGCGCAAAGAACCGGCCAAGTGCCGGATCGGAGGAGACCACCGCGAAGGGGATCGCCAACCAGAAACCGGCGATGAGCGGCAAGCTCCAGAGAATGAGTGACGGTGCGCCGATGGCCATCAATGCTGTGATGACGACGCCGAACAGCGTCTGCGGCCAGAGCCCCTGCCATGCCACGGCCCATGGCAGGCGATGGGCATCACGCGCTTGACCATTCCAGATCACGCTCTTGCCGAAAATGAGCCCGATCATGAACAGGCAAACGCGAAAAGTCGCAATCGCGCCGAGTAGAAAGGAGAAAATCAATTCGGCGATGCACCCCGTAGCAAAACGTACAGCGCCGCCATAACGCTTCACTTCCCCGCGCGTGAAAAGAATGTCGCAGAAGCCCGCTAATTTCGGCGCGAGATACATCAGCAGAAAAACAGCATAAAGCGCGATGGCCAGCGGTGCGTTGAAGCCAGCTGCTATATCGCTGTCGAACGGCTTCAGCGCCGCGCAAGCCAACATCACCGTCCAACCCGGAATACCGATGAACATCAACACCGCCCAGACAAGCTGGAACAGATTCATCGGTAAGAGCTTCGGTAGGAGAGGAAACAATTTCAAATATTGAAGATTGCCCTGACACCAGCGCAGATCGCGACCTGTGAATTCAAGCACCGTCGGCGGATTGTCTTCCCACGATCCTGTTTCAATCGGCAGCACGCGGACTTCATATCCGGCACGCCGCATTAACACCGCTTCGACCTGATCGTGCGAGAGCACATGACCGCCAAAGGGTTTCCCGCCCGGAATGACCGGCAGATGGCAATCTTCGTAAAACGGTTTGATACGGACGATGGCATTGTGGCCCCAGAACGGACCGCAATCGCCCGCCCAAAACGCCGAGCCCATTGTGTAAGAGCGCATGCCATGGCGCATGCCGAATTGAAACAGGCGCGCGAACGCGGACTGCGATGGCGCGCCGACAACGAGGCTTTGCAGCAAACCCAATTTTGGGAAGGCCTGCATGATGCGGACGAGTTTGAGAATGGTCGCACCATCCATCAGGCTGTCGGCATCGAGCGGCAGCATGAATTCATAATCGCCACCCCAGCGCGCGCAAAAATCACGCACATTGCCGGCCTTGTAACCGATGTTCTCAGCGCGGCGACGATAATGGATCCGATCGGGATAAGCACTTGCCGTGCGCCATTGCTCGACATGCAGCTCTTCCAAGCGCGCGACATGCTCGTTCTGCGTAT
The DNA here is from genome assembly GCA_027488155.1 of Hyphomicrobiales bacterium. GTDB lineage: Bacteria > Pseudomonadota > Alphaproteobacteria > Rhizobiales > Beijerinckiaceae > TNE-4. The sequence goes on from JAIYCE010000039.1 coordinate 17,727, forward strand.
CGCTGAGAACGAAGAATGCGAAATGAGCGCCTTCACCCGTGCGATCGAGGCTGGCCTCCACCGCACGCAAACGGGCAAAGGCCCGGGCGGGGTCTTCGTTGCGCAAGGTCATCAGAATGGCTGTGCGGCTCACGATCGGTGTCTTGTCGTCGCCGACCGCTACGAAGGGGGCGACGCGTTCGAGCCCATCCTTCACCCCGTGCAACAGCCATAGGCCGACAACCGCGTTCCAGAAGCCGAGCACACTCCATGGCGCGGCCACGAGGAATGACAGCATCATCAACCCGTCCAGCAACGTCCAGCCACCCTGCCCCAACAGGCCCGCCATTAGAACGGTCAATAGAAGGAACGTCCCGATATTGAGCGCCGCCATGATGAGGCGACGATTTTTCAGGATGGAAGTGGACTGAATTCCCGCCGGTGTCGTAAACGAGCCAACAGAGCCGTCCTGCGTGATCGGGGTCGTCGTCTCAGTCATGGAGGCCTTGCGGAAGAATGGAACGGCGGGACAGCGAAGAATCGTCCGGATTATGGGTCATCGGCCCGAACCGGCTAGAGCGGAGGCCTTCGGCTCTATCCCCGCTTGCTCCGGGGCTCAACCGGGTACGGACATTTTTTTCGGGCATCAGCCGGGGGACCGAGCGGCTCGTTCTGGAAGGACGGGTGCCGGAGGCTGAGTATCAGCGGATGGCCTGCCCGCGCCAGCGCGGCCAGTTCCCCTACCCCGTCCTCTATGGCTATGCCGCTGTGGGACGGGTCGAAGAGGGCGCGCTATCCGGCCAGCTCGTCTTCTGTCTCAACCCGCATGAGACCCTGTTCGATGCGCCTGTCGATTGGCTGGTGCCGGTGCCCAGCGCCGTCCCTGCCCGCCGCGCCGTGCTCGCGGCCAATCTCGAGACAGCGCTCAACGCCATCTGGGATTCGGGCGCAGGCCCCGGTGATCGCATCCTCGTAGTCGGTGGCGGTGTCGTGGGCGGCCTCATTTCAGCGCTCGCCGCGCGCCTGCCCGGTGCCGAGGTAACGCTGGTCGATCCGCTTCCCGCACGCGCTTCACTTGCGCAAACCATCGGTTGCGCATGGCAAGCGGATGGTCAAGGACTGACGGATTACGATGTCGTGTTCCATACCAGCGCGCATGAGAGCGGTCTTGCCACCGCGATCGCAGCGGCGGGCCGCGAAGCGCGCATCGTTGAGCTTTCATGGTATGGCGCAGGCAGCGTGGCCGCACCGCTCGGCGGTGCATTCCATGCTCTACGGCTTACTTTGCAATCGTCGCAAGTAGGCGAGATCGCACCCTCACGCCGGCCACGCTGGACGCATCGGCGGCGGATTGAGAAGGCGCTTTCGCTTCTTGCCGACCCGGTATTCGACGCATTCATTACGCACGAAATTCGCTTCGCCGATGCCGATGCACGGCTTCCCGCCATCCTGTCACGCGACACTGACGCGCTGATGCCTGTTCTCGTTTATGGAGATTGACCCCATGTATTCCGTCGAAGTGCGCGACCACATCATGATCGCCCATTCCTTCAAGGGCGAATTGTTTGGACCCGCACAGAAGCTACACGGCGCGACCTTCGTCGTCGATGTAGCGTTCTTTCGTCAAGAATTGACGAGTGATTACGTCGTCGTCGACATTGGCCGTGCGCATGATGCCTTGAAGGCGACACTCGGTCCGCTCAATTATCAGAATCTCGACGAGGTTCCTGAATTTAAGGGCAAGCAGACGACGACGGAGTTCCTTTGCAAGCATATTTTCGACGCCATGGCGGCGGCGGCGAAGACCGGCGCGCTCGGCCCGGGATCGGATGGCATTGTGAAGATCCGCGTGACATTACATGAATCCCATGTTGCGCGCGCCGCCTTTGAAAGCGCGCTCTGATTGCGCGCGCTCTTTCTCATCCCGGGCGACATCGACCGCAAGACGGGCGGCTATGGCTATGACCGCCGTGTCATTGCGGAAGGGTCAGCGCATGGCGTGACGCTCGAACCTGTGCGCCTTGTGGATGGCTTTCCGTTTCCGACCGACAGGGAACGCGCCGAAACGATCGATGTGATCAAGAGCTTACCGCGTGGCATTCCGCTTCTGATCGATGGGTTGGCTTTTGGCGCATTCGATCAAGCAATGTTGGCATCCTTGAACGGGCCGATCATTGCGCTCGTTCATCATCCGCTTGCTTATGAGAATGGCACACCTGCTGATAAAGTAGCGGCCTTGAAGATGAGCGAACGCGCGGCGCTACGCCGTGCCGATGCGATCATCGTTACGAGCAAACCCACCCGTTCGCTGCTTGTGTCTGAATTTGATGCTGCCGAAACGAAGATCGGCGTTGCAGTTCCGGGAACGGATGCGGCACCTTTTGCGCAAGGCTCGGGGCTTGATGCGCCTGCCATGCTTGGCGTCGGTTCGCTGACGCCACGCAAAGCATGGTCCGTGCTGATCACAGCACTCGGCCTGTGCCGCGATGCTGACTGGACGCTGAATATCGTCGGCGCGGGGCCGGAGCGCGCGACCCTTTCACATCAGATTGAGACCGCAGGTTTGCAGACGCGCATTCATCTCCTCGGTGAAGTGGATGAAACCGCGCTTGCAGAGCATTACAACCGTGCCGATCTCTTCGTCATGCCTTCCCTCTATGAAGGCTTCGGCATGGCTCTAACCGAAGCGCTGGCGCGCGGCCTACCATCCATTGCGAGCGATGGTGTCGTTGCCCTGCAGCATCTGCCCGAAGGTGCCGCGCAACAGGTGAAAGCAGGCGATGCCGAAAGCCTTGCCTTGGCGATTAAAGCGCTGCTTAACCCAGAAGCGCGACTTCGCGCTGCTGATCAAGCGCGCGCAGCCGCCGCATCTTTGCCACGCTGGGACGAAACAGCACGCATCATCACAGACACGATCAGGAGCGTCGCACGATGAGTTTTAGCGCGTCATGGCTCGCTTTGCGCGAACCGGCCGATCACCGCGCGCGCGATTGCGCGCTGGCGGACCGGCTTGCACTCCATCTGGCACAGCATTCGACTGCGCGCCTGCTCGATCTCGGATGCGGCAGTGGCTCCAATCTGCGCGCGCTTGCACCAGTTCTGGGACAAAGCCAAGATTGGACACTCGTCGATTACGACGCAGCGCTACTTGCAGCAGCGCGCGACGCTCTCATGGCATGGGCCGATCAGGCGGACGCATCCAAAGACGCACTCGTTCTTGCCAAACAGGGCAAAGCCATTCGCGTGCAATTCCAGCAGGCGGATCTGTCGCAAGGTTTGCAGCCTTTGCTTGCATCGAAACCGCATTGCGTCACGGCATCGGCACTGTTCGACCTGTGCTCGGCCGATTTCATCGCCCAAGCCACCCACGCGATCGCACAGTGCGGAGCTGCCTTTTATACTGTGCTGACTTATGACGGCGTTGAGCGCTGGCATCCGTCCCATGCGCGCGACGAGGCGGTGCTCGCCGCCTTCATCGCCCATCAAAAAACCGATAAGGGCTTCGGGATTTCGGCTGGACCGGACGCGCCCGATGCTCTTGCACATGGGTTTCAGCGTGAAGGTTATGAGGTGTTTGAGGCCTCAACCCCGTGGCAGCTCGAAGCGCCGCGCGATAACATGCTGATGGCAGAGCTGGCGCGGGGCATTGCCGCCGCAGCGCGCGAAACGGGACAAGTCGAACCTATTTTGGTCGACGATTGGCTGGCCGCGCGGTTGGCCGCGACGCATGCCGCCATCGGCCACCGCGATCTGCTTGCGCTGCCGCGCTGATTTAAGGAATGCTCATTCGCTCGAAAACCGCATCCTTACGGATGAAACGGTGATAAAGCGCAGCACCAATATGAACCGCAAGCAGAATACCGAACAAAATGGCCAAGACCGTGTGCACCGAGAAGATTGCACCGGCAATTCCTTCATTATGCGGCGTGAAAGTCGGAATGGTGAACAACCAAAAGAAGGGGATCGCCGCGCCGTAGAAGGAATTGGCGACGAAACCGAGCAAGGGTACGATCACCATCAGCGCATAAAGCGCATGATGAACGGAGGTCGCCGCCATCGCTTGCCACGGTTCGACACCGGTAGCCGGCGGCGGAACGCCGTTGCGCCGCTTCAGCACGATGCGAACCAAAGCCAGAAAGAGTACGAGCACGCCGAGCGATTTGTGCAGATCGTACACATTATTCTGCATTTGGCCGGGCGGCAGATTGCCCATGATCACACCGCCGGGAATAGCGATCAAAATCGCTGCGGCCATGATCCAATGGATCAGCCGGTGCTGTAGGCTGTAACGCGGGCTATCAACACTCATCGGCGTCCTCCGCTCTGCGTCTCATATCGCAGTCAAACAGAACCTCTCCACCGCCAAGTGGCACAATCCGGGTCAAGGGACGGCGCGCTTGCGCGAGCGAGAGCGGCGGCGGCAGATCGAGCCCCGTTTGCCCAGCACCGATGATCACCGGCGCAACGAGCAGATGGAGCCTATCAAGCGCATCGGACGCAATGAATTGCGACAAGGTGCGTGCCCCGCCTTCAACGAGAATATGGCAGAGACCCTGTTCGGCAAGGACCGTCAGAATGTCGCGGGGCTGGAAGCCACCCTGACCAAAACCGCCTCGGTCCAGCTGCAACGCGACCTCCTCGACCCCTGAGGGCAGCGGCTGACCCGCACCTTGCCTGCGGATGACAAGGCGGCGGACACCATCCTCGCGCAGCACCAAAGCGTCCATTGGCAATCGTCCATTCGGATCGATGACGATTCTGGCCGGGTTGCGGCCCTCGCACCGGCGGACGTCGAGGCGGGGGTTGTCAGCAATCACAGTCCCGATCCCGACTAGCACGGCATCGACCCTGGCCCGCAGCCTGTGGAGATGGTCGAGCGCCGGGTCCTTGTTGATCCAACGGCTTTCGCCCGATGGTGTCGCAATCCGTCCATCGAGCGACTGCCCTAACTGCCCGATGGCAAAGATCCGACCGGGCCGCACGTTCGTAAAGCAATCCAGGGGATCGTCCTTGCCTTTTGGGGCCTGTTGGTGCGAGAAGAGCGTGTCCTTGCCGGTCATGCGGCACTCCTATGGGGCTTGAAGGGCAAGGATCGTTTCCTATTTTGGACCCATGAAAACGGCGCGTTGCCGTGTCAGGCCGGATTGAGATGCCCGCCAGCTTAGGATTATTCACCGCAACCGGCCAGACCGCCGTTGAACGTGCGCTCTCCGAGTTTCGTGCCGGGCGGGCTGTCGCGATCGATGCACCGACCTCCGGCGTGCTCGCACTGCCCGTCTGGGCGATTGCACCACACATGGTCGAAGCGCTTGAAGCATTGGCTGACGGACGCGCCCGCCTCGTTCTTCCAGCCGCACGCCTGCGCCACCTTGGTATGGATCGCGATCAGCCGGGTAGTCTCGCCCTGCCCCATATCGATCTGAAAAGGCTTGAGACGCTGACAGCGAAGATCGATGTGCGCATCGACGCGCCGGTCGGCCCTTGCAGCGAGGCAGACCGGGCGGCTCTGGAACTCGGCGCGCTCGCTCTCATTCCGCCCGCGATCATCGTGCTCCCTCTGGCTGATCAGAAGCCGGAAGGGGTTCTATCGGCGCAAGCCGAAGATATTCTGTCCCACCGTCGGCAGGCCGCGGCTGAACTGCAAATCGTGAGCCGCGCACCCGTGCCGCTTGAAGGTGCAGCCAAGACTGAATTCGTCGTATTTCGTGGCGGTGAAGGCCTGCGCGATCAGGTTGCCATCATCGTTGGCGAACCGGACTTCTCCAAGCCCATTCCCGTCAGACTGCACTCGGCTTGCCTCACCGGAGACCTTTTCGGTTCGCTCAAATGCGATTGCGGCGACCAATTGCGTGGCACGGTGCAGCATATGGCAGAGAATGGCGGTGGCGTGCTCCTCTATCTCGATCAGGAAGGTCGCGGTAATGGGCTTGCCAACAAGATCAGCGCTTACCGCCTCCAGCATGATGGCTACGACACCTATGATGCCGATGAAATCCTCGGCTTCGGGCTGGACCAAAGGCGGTTCGATTTTGCTGCCGAGATGCTACGTCAGCTCGGTGTGACCCGCGTCACAGTGATGACCAACAATCCCGAGAAGATTGCAGCCTTACGTCGCGCCGATATTGATGTGGTTGCCGATCAGCGTGCACTTGGCCGTCAAACAGCAGAAAATGTTCATTATCTCGCGTCCAAGCGCGACAAGGCCGGCCATTTCATCGACCTTGACGCACTCGTGTTGCGCAAGCCCGTTCAGGATTGAGCGCGCCGTCGCATAAGACAGGAAGCGTTCGCTGGCCGCTCTTGCGCAGCGTCGCTCTCTACGCGTTGGCGATGTTTGCACTCGCCACGCCTTGGCTTCTTGGCAATCTCACCATCCCATGGGATGCGAAGGCGCATTTTTATCCGCAATTCGTATTCATGGCGCAATCCTTTGCGGCGGGCGACACGCCGGCTTGGAACCCCTACACTTTTGCAGGCCATCCGCAGATCGCTGATCCGCAATCACTGATTTTCTCGCCGCCGCATCTGATCGTTGCGCTGTTCAATGGAAATCCATCCCTGCTTGTCGCGGATGCCATTGTCTTTGCGATGCTATTTGCGGGCGGGCTCGCCATTATTCTTTACGCACGCGATCGGAATTGGCACCCCGCCGGCGCGCTGGTCGCAGCGCTTGCTTTTTCCATGGGCGGTTCGGCGGCGTGGCGTTTGCAACATGTCGGCCAAATCCTGAGTCTCAGCTGGTTTGCAATCGCGTTCTTTCTCTTGGCGCGCACACGCGAGCGGGGTTCATGGGGTTGGGGCATTGCTGCGGGAATTGCAGCAGGCTTCATGCTCGCAGGCCGCGATCAGGTGGCTTACCTCGGTGCATGGGTCTTATTCGCTTACGCACTCACGGGGCTAGCAGGCCGCGGCTGGCGCAGTCTAATCGTGCCATTTGGCGCTGCCGCCGGAACAGCACTGCTCGTTGCGGCGCTGCCGATCCTGTTGTCACTCTCGCTTGCGGGGCTCTCGAACCGTAGCGCCATTGATCTTCTGGGTGCCGAACGCGGCTCGCTACATCCGGCGAGCCTGTTCACTCTTGTGGTGGGTAACATTTTCGGCGTCACAGGACCGCTCAGCGAATTCTGGGGACCGCCAAGTCCAGCTTGGGGCCCGACCGATCTTTTTCTCGCCCGCAATATGGGCGCGCTCTATGCAGGACTGCTTCCGCTTGCGGGGATCTTCTTTCTCATATTTCGACGAGCGTTGTTTTCGCCTGAAGCGCGGTTCTTCACCGGCGCTCTCATCGTTTTGCTGATTTATGCGCTCGGGCGTTACACGCCTGTGTTTGCGCTGTTTCACAGCCTTGTGCCTGGCATCAATCTGTTTCGCCGTCCTGCCGACGCAACCTTCTTGATCGGCTTTATGGGTGCGATGCTCGGCGGGTATGGCGTACATCGCCTCGTTGTCGATGGCTGGCGTTGGAATCGCGACGGGCTTTTCGTGTTCGGAAGCTTCGTCATTGTATTGGTGCTTGCGGCATGGCTTGCGATTGCAAAAGAACAATTGCCGAAAGCAATACCGGCACTGATCGTTGCGGGTTCTTGCCTGTTGCTGCTGGCAGCAACCTTCGCCCTGATGCCCCTCGTACGGCGGCGCCCTGTTCTTGTAACAGGGCTCGTGACATTGGCACTGACGCTCGATCTTGCGCTAACCAACGCGCCGAATGAATCAACCGCGTTGCCGCGCGAACTTTATGCGATGATGGACGCAAATAATCGCACCGATACGCTGAAATTTCTAAAAGATCGCCTCGGTGATAATCAGGAACCAAATCGACGCGACCGTGTCGAATTGATTGGACTTGGTTTTGACTGGCCAAACGCAGCGATGATCCACAAGATCGAGACTACGCTGGGCTATAATCCACTGAGGCTTGGTTTTTACACACAGGCCACTGGCGCACAGGATCATGCCGCGCTCGCCGATCAGAAAGGCCGCGCGCCTCTCCTGCCCTCCTATCGCGCACCGCTCGCCGAGCTTCTCGGCCTACGTTACATCGTGACAAGCGTGCCGCTGACTAAACTCGATCCACAGGCCCGCGAAGCGGATTTTCCAGCGATTGCACGCATCGGCGAACATACGATCTACGCCAATCCACGCGCACTTCCGCGTGTGATCATCGTGCCGCAGGCCCAAACGGCAGATCAGAATGCATTGATCGCAACCGGCCGTTGGGGACAGGGATTCGATCCTGCCCGGACAGTTTTACTTTCACCGGAGGACGTCAGACGGCTTGACCGCGGCGGCGATGGCCAGGCTCGCCTTGTCCGCTATGAAAATGGGCGCGTGGTGATCGCCACGGACTCGCCACGCGGCGGCGTGCTTGTTCTCAATGATGTTTATCATCCTTGGTGGCGTGCGACGATCGACGGAACACCCGTCACGATCATGCGAGCGAATGGAATTTTCCGCGCTATCGCCATGCCTGCCGGCAAGCATGAGGTGGTTTTCGAATTTGCGCCCTTGCGTGGCCTCGGACGCGATCTTTTCAATAAAATATTCTAACCAGAACGCTCAGCCCTTGTCGCGCATCAGGCGCGCCTTTTCGCGGCCCCAATCGCGCTTCTTCTCGGTCTCGCGCTTGTCGTGCAATTTCTTGCCGCGGGCAAGTGCAATCTCAACCTTAGCGCGGCCGCGCTCATTAAAATAAATCTTCAGCGGAACGACCGTCATGCCTTCGCGCTGCACCGCGCCGATGAGCTTGTTCACCTGGCGCTTATGCATGAGCAGTTTGCGGGGACGCTTGGTTTCGTGATTGAACTGGTTGGCCTGCAAATATTCCGGAATGTAAGCGTTCACGAGAAACATCTCGCCGCCATACTCATCCGCGTAACTTTCGCCAATCGTCGCCTTGCCGGCGCGCAGCGATTTGACCTCTGTACCCTTCAACTCGATCCCGGCTTCGAAGGTTTCGCCAATTTCATAGTTGAAGCGCGCCTTGCGATTGTCGGCGACGATCTTGAAATTCGGCGGTGTCTTCGATGCCATGATGAATTATGAATTGATCAGACCGGCGTGGACCATGGCGGCCTTCACCTTCGCCGCCGTCGGCGCGGTGAGCGGCACCATGGGAAGTCGCAGTTCAGCGCTCATCTTGCCCAGCGTTTCAAGCGCGTATTTCGGGCCCGCCGGATTGGTTTCGATAAAAAGCGCGGTGTGCAGCGGCATCAGGCGATCCTGCAGGGCGAGTGCTGTCGCATAATCGCCTGCAAGGCACGCATTCTGAAAATCGGCGCATAGCTTGGGCGCGACATTGGATGTCACCGAGATACAACCATGGCCGCCATGGGCCATGAAGCCAAGCGCGGTTGCGTCTTCACCCGAGAGTTGGATGAAATCCGGCCCCATCGCCTCACGCTGCGACGAGACGCGGGCAAGATTGGCGGTGGCGTCCTTCACACCGACAATGTTCTTCAGTTCATAAAGACGCTTCATCGTATCGACCGACATGTCGATCACGGAACGGCCGGGAATATTGTAGACGACGATCGGGATCTGCACCGCGTCGTTCAAC
>JAIYCE010000080.1 GCA_027488155.1 Hyphomicrobiales bacterium
AGGCCTCATCAGGCCCTGAGCATGCGCCCGCCAGCACCTGAAACAATCTTAGAAAAACGCCAAATCAGCGGTACATAACAAGGGGGCTGGACAACAGGAATTTTATCCAAAAGTTTTATTAAGCGTGATAGAAACTTTACCAGACTTATTGACAGCTCATGCTTTCCATTCTTGTTTTCATTCTTAGACTATCATCAACTGGCTGAGAGATATGCTATCGAGTATAGATAAAAAATCTCTCACGAATGATATATCGTTTTTTGGAATCGTCAATTTGAGAATTAAACCGATTTGTTACTTTTTCATTATTGATCATTTCAAGATAAAGATGAACTATTTTATTCTTTTCTGCTACGGTCCAATCATCTAGTTTAGTGATATTTCTTTCGTCGTCATTATCAACATCATAACCATTTTTTCTAACAAGGGTAATTAGCTCTTCCCATGCGACCCATCTGAGATTTTTATAATTAAGGTAGCCTTGTGGAAGCCAATTATAGCTATTTTGCTGATTACTGAGAAAGGTTATTAAATTGTTTTTTGGCTCACGGTACCATTGATTTATTTTCTTTGCCTTTATCTTCTTAGGACAGCTTTTAAATAAAATCTTCGCTCTTTCGATTTCTTCCTTTTTTAAATATTGAGCAGCATATCGATCAGTTAATTTTGCATCGAGCTTTATGACTGAATGTGTATATCCTTGCTTCTTCTCTTCCTCATACTGGTCTCTGATTGCAAGCGCCATTGCGCCATTTAGAAATTCAACGAGATCACGCTCGTAAGATGAAAGAGACGAAAAGTCACGATCCGGCTCCGGTAGATTTTCAATAAAAGATAAAACCTTATCGATCTGCTTTTGCAGATAACGATATTTGGGAGGAATGCGTTTACTTGACCAATTTCCCAATTCTTTCGACCTCGGTCACAGCCTCAAAAACTTTATCATGGAAATATGCCTCATTCCTTGCGCTCATAATTTTATCAAAGATCATGGATAAGTGAGCCGCATCAGCTGGTGTGACTTTACCAGCAGCAACGGCTTCGAGAAGACTTTCTTGAACTTTGACCATATCCATAGAGCCATCGGGGAGGCGCTCTGGCAAATCGAAGTCTACGAAAGAGCCCCTTTGAACAGGCATGACGCGATCTGATATGATTTTTGTAGCTGCGCCATCTCCCTTAAGCGCCCTATCAATCAGCGCATCAATGAGCTCCTCAGCTCTTCCGTCCAATCGTTCCATCAGCAGTTTCGTCATGGACTTTGATCCGACAGGCCTTCCAGCTGGGTTGCCACTCTCGCCTTGCTTAAAGGGCCGCCCTCGGACCGGCGTAGTCCCTTTATCCTCACCATCACTGACCATACGACGTCCTTTGGCCACACGAGTACCACGAATCACGATCGCTTGAGTATTAGAACTCCATACCCGTTCGAGGTTCAACCGTGTTCCTTAGCGATCTCCGCTGTTAATCCGCTGTTATCTCGCTGTTAAAACAGCGAGGGGGTTTGAAGGGAGCCGCCTTAGTCCTTCAGGATCACATTGTTATGTGACCTAAGAGTTAGGCCATTATTGAGGTGGCAATTGTGGGGTCTTGGCAATTGCTCACAAGCCGCATTGGGCGCGAAGGCCGCTTGACGATCTCATGGCCGGTGGGTTTGTTTCCTCCCAAAGCAGGCCTTGATAGGCCCTACGCATGGGGCCGCGAGCCTCAGAAATAATCCTAAAGAAACGCGCGCCTCCGCTACATTAAAACATGGCTGAAATGATGCCATTGATGTCAGCGCTGTGGTGGCGTCGCACTCATTAGTGAACGTCAGTAGATGAAGCTATATCCAAAATTATTGCGCCGACGCGGAGAAGACGTCATTGCTGTTTAAGCTGATCGCTGCTTGAAGGTGATAAACATCGCCACTACGGCGATGCCGCCTGCGATCAGCACGTTCCAGGCGGCGAGCGAGAGGCCGAAGATCCGCATCGCCACTTCGTCGCAGCGGATCACCCGCACCGTGTCGAGGCTTTTGAGAAAATCGCTCATCGCCGCGGCGGTGGGGATTGGACCAGTGCAATCGGCAGGGCCTTTCCAGAAGCCCCATTCGACGCCCGCGTGATAGGCGCCCATGCCGGAGCCGATGAGGAAAATGATCGCCGTTATGCCAAGCAGTCCACGCGCAAGCTGCGGCGCGCGATCCGCCATGAAAAAGGTAATCAGCGCAACGGTAATGCCAGCATAATAGGGAATGCGCTGTTCAAGGCAGAGCGGGCAGGGCTTCACGCCCAGCACGATTTCGATGAACCACGCGCCCGCGATGGTGGCGATGGAAGCACTTGCAATCAACAGCGCCGCGTTGCGGGTGGTGAAGAGCGCGTTCATATCACTTTCACCGCCAGCCAAAAGCCGAACACGACGATGGCAACCGATGCGCTCGCGATGAGTGCGAGATGTTTTTCTAGTGCAATCTTCAGCGGGCCACCCCAGCGGTTGAAAATACCGGCGAGAATGAAGAAGCGTGCTCCACGCGTCATCAGCGACAGCACGATGAACAGGATCAGATTGTAATCGAGTGCGCCGGAGACGATGGTGACGAGCTTATAGGGGATGGGCGTCAGGCCTTTGATGAGGATAAACCACGCACCCCATTTGGCATAAAACTCTTTCAACGCGGGAATGCGATCGGCATAGCCGTAAAGATGAAGCAGCCAAATCCCCAGCGTGTCGAACAGCAAATGGCCGATCATCCAACCGGCAACACCGCCCGCGACCGACGCGACGGTGCAAATGGCGGCGTAGAAGAAGGCGCGCTCGGGTCGTGCCAGCGCCATCGGTGCCAAAAGCACATCGGGCGGGATGGGGAAGAAGGAGCTTTCCGCAAAGGAGACACCTGCGAGCGCCCATGGCGCGCGTGGGTTTTCGGAGAGACGAAGGGTCCAATCATAAAGGCGTCGGAGCATGACGCTCCGTTAAAGGAGGGGACGTGACTTGTCCATTCGGATGCAGGCGCTGCCCGGTGAGTTTGTTTTGGTTTGAATTGAGCCAAAAAGCGCTTAGCGCCTCAGGCGATGGCTGTGCCATACTGACGGTCAAGCTTGCTGGGATTCGCGTCGCTCGAGGGGGAGCACGGCGATGGATTTTTGGCCCTACGCACAGCCCTATCTCGACCGCATCTTCTTTGCGGAGGGAGAGCCTATTCCTCTGCTGATCCATCGCTATGCCGCCGGATGGTCGTCGAGCATTGGAGAGCAATTTCTGGTTCATCATTTCGAGCCCCTCTCTGCGCCGGGGGCGCCGGCCTTGATGCCGGGCTTTGCCAAGGCTCATCTCAAGGCACTGGTGTTATCGCGGCGCCCGGACGGCGTTAGGCTGGCTGCCACCCACTGCCCGTCTCTCCTCAAGCGCGATATTGCCTTCGAGATCGGGATCGTCATCGGTCAGGAGCGGGTGCAATCCGCGCAGATCGCCTATGATCCGGCGTTTTTCAACGAGATGTGCCTGTTTTTGCTGGAAATGGGCTCACTCGAGACCCTGTCGAAAACGCTGAATGTGCCAAGAAGCTAACGGCAGATCACTGTTTCGTCGCTCCCGTTGCGGAAATAGGTTCGGACCCATTTCTCCCGCCCGAAGCGGATCAGCATATCACGGTCGCCGCCAAAGGCGGGGGTTGAGGCCCAGATCAGGACACCACCATCATCTTCCCGCTTGATCTGATGCATCCGTAATTGCCGTTTCATGCCTTCCACCTCGATGATGAGGCGTTGCGGCCGCTCGACATAGGTCATCGTGTAGCTGAAACGGCCATCGCACCGCAGCGTGTAGGAGGAAGCCTGCACATCGGAGGAGGATCCGGCCAGTCCGACCAGGGCGGCCATCACAGCCGGAGCGCCAAAGCGAAACACCATAGGCCAACCTTACCCTATCTGCCCGATTTTGGCAGCTGCGCTGAGTAGACGCTTGCAGCGCGGTCAGGTTCGTCCTAAAAGGCCAATGGCTTTGCCCCTATGGCGGAACTGGTAGACGCGACCGACTCAAAATCGGTTTCCGCAAGGAGTGCTGGTTCGATTCCGGCTAGGGGCACCAACCGTTTTTCAAAATGATATCAATTGTTTAATATGAGAAAATTGCCTCGATACTTCCGGGGCTTGGCGGAGGCGCCTTAAGATGGCCTCCGGCAATCCGGGGGCGGTTCACAGTCGGCGCGTGACACCAGCCGACCGCAGCCAGTTCGATAGAGGCTAGTCGGTCAGTTGCCGCCTCGCCTCAATAGCCACCCTTGCGAGCAGGCATGGCTCGCAAGGGCTCCATCAGGCTGCGCATCTGGCGGATCATCAGCCCGATGTCGGAACCGATGCAGATCATCTCGAAGCCTTCACGGCGTCGCCGCTCAATGTCTTCGGCGCTGGTGCCAATGACGCCTGAAGCGATGTTGCGTTGCGCAGCCAAAGCTTTGATCCGGAGAATATCCGTGGCGACACCGGGGCCCTCCCACACGGCACGGTGACCGCAACTCTGGGAGAGATCCGACGGTCCAAAGAAGATTGCTTCCAGTCCGGCCACGTCGAGAATGCCTTCGATGTTGTCGGAAGCATCCTTCGTTTCGATCACCGGAATGACCATCGTTTCGCAATCCGCTGCCGCCACATAGCTCTCGATGGCCATGCCCCAGCGCAAGGCGCGCTCATGACCGAGACCACGCTTGCCGACCAGAGGATAGCGGGCATGAGAAAAACCTTCGTTCAACTCATCGGCGTTACGGATCAGCGGCAAGAGGATGCCGTGGGCGCCAAGATCCAAGGCCCGCTTGATCTTGTCGACGCTTGTCGTCGGCACACGCACAAGAACGGCAGTTTCGCTGCCACGGGCCGCGCGAAGATGGTTCAGCACATCCCGGAAATCGAGACTGCCGTGTTCCATGTCGATGCAGACCCAATCAAGGCCAAGCTCTGCCGCGACTTCGGTGACAGTCGCGCTCTCAAGCGTCACCCAGGCACCGATGGCTTCTTTCTTGGCCTTGAGGCCCGCCCGCAGCGGGTTGGAAAATGGCTGTTGGCTCATGCGTGTTCCCTCTATTCGCTCTTGCTCGGGAGGACGGCCCGACCCTCCCACGGTCCGTCTTTCATACTTCAATTGGCGCTGAGGCAGCCACCTCAATCATCGGTTTGGTGAAGCGCGACCCGCTTTTTAGACTAGCCGGAGTTGGAAAGCCCCAATTCAGGATGGCCTAAATCAGCGGGAGCACGTGACATGCCGACCGCAAGTGCAGCTTTCGTTCGATAGTTCCGGATTGCAGCTTGACGCGCGGTCCGCCGCCGCGCGACCTTAGGCGGCTTTCACGTCAGGACCGCATTCCGCATGCCCGCCGCAGACCTTTCCGCCGACCACCTGTTTGATCTCTATCGGCGGATGAAGACGATCAGGGTATTCGAGGACACTTGCGTTGCGGCCCACAAGGCGGGCGAGATTCCCGGATACATCCATTCCTCCGCAGGCCAGGAGGCCGTGCCGGTCGGCGTCTGCGCGGTGTTGACGAGGGAGGACCGCATCACCTCGACACATCGCGGCCACGGCCATGGCCTCGCCAAGGGCGCAGACCTCGAGAGAATGATGCTGGAGCTCTACGGCCGCGTCGGAGGGCTTTGCGGCGGCAAGGGCGGGTCCATGCATGTCGCTGACTTCTCGGTCGGCATGTTGGGCGCCAACGGCATCGTGGCGGGCGGTATCCCTATCGCGGTCGGCGCGGCGCAGGGGTTGCGGCTGTTCGGGTCGCAAGCGGTGGTGGCTTGCTTCTTCGGCGATGGCGCGGTGAACCGCGGTCCTTTCATGGAGGGGCTTAACTGGGCGGCGGTCTATGGGCTGCCCGTGCTTTTCGTCTGCGAGGACAATACCTTCTCCGCCTTCACGCACAGCAGCACCACCACCGCCGGGCCAGGACCGCTGGCGCGGGCCCAGGCCTGCGGCGTGGCCGGCGAGCGCGTGGACGGTAACGATGTCATCGCGGTGAGGGCGGCGGCGGAGCGCCTTGTGGGCGAGATGCGCGCAGGGGGCGGGCCTCGGTTCCTGTGGTGCCGGACCTACCGCTTCAGCGGTCATGTCTCGATCGATCCTGCAACCTACCGCAAGCAGGAGGATCTCGACGCGGCGCTCAAGCGAGATCCGCTGCTCGTGACGCGTGGGCAGCTTGGCGATGCGGCGGCTGCGGATGCGATCGACGCCGAAGTGGAGGCCGAGATCGCCCGGGTGCAGGACATCGCCCGCAAAGCGCCCTATCCTCCTCGTGCGGAAGCCTTCGACGACGTTCAGGACATCGGCTCTCCCGCTGTGGAGGCCGCGCGATGAGCAATGTGATCACCATGGGCGAGGTGGCGGCGCGCACGCTTGCGGACGAGATGCGGCGGGACCCAACGATCTGGGTGCTGGGCGAGGACGTGCAGGCCGGCGGCATCTTCGCGCAGTACAAGGGCCTTTTCCAGGAGTTCGGCGCGGCGCGCGTCGTCAACACGCCTATCGCCGAGTCGACCATCATGGGCGCGGGTCTTGGCGCGGCGCTGGTCGGAACGCGGCCCGTGATCGAGATGCGCATCGCCGATTTCGTAATGCCGGCCATCGACGAACTGGTGAACCAGATCGCCAAGGTCCGCTACATGTTCGGCGGCCAGGCGCGCGCCTCCGTTGTGGTGCGCGTGCCGCACGGGCTGCACCCGGGCTCGGCGGCGCAGCACAGTCAGGTGATCGAGAGCTGGTTCGTCAACGTGCCGGGCCTTGTGGTGGCCGCGCCCTCGACCGCGCTCGACCTCGCGGGGCTGCTGCGCACGGCGCTGCGCTGCGACGACCCGGTGGTGTTCTTCGAGCCCAAAGCGATGTTCAAGAACGTGGCCGACATGCTGGGCGACTGGCCAGCCATCCCCTTCGGCAAGGCGGAGCGACGGCGGGAGGGCAAGGACGTGACCATCGTCAGCTGGGCGCAGGCCATGCCGGCGGCGATCGAGGCTGCAGCGGCGCTTTCGGCCGACGGGGTCGAGGCCGATCTCCTCGATCTGCGCACGCTCTGGCCATGGGACAGCGAGGCCGTGCTCGCCTCGGCCGCCCGCACGGGCCGGGCGCTGGTGGTGCAGGAGGGCGTCGGCGCTTCCGGCTTCGGCGCGGAGGTGGCGGTGACGATCGCGGAACACTCTGCGGCGAGGGTGCGCAGGCTCGCCTCGCCGCGCATTCCGGTGCCTTTCGCGCCGACGCTGGAGGACGTCTGCTTCATCCGGCCGGGCATGATCGTCGCTGCGGCGAAGGAGATGGTCGCGGGGTGACTGCAAGGGCGCGTTTCGCTGGAAAGAACTGGTGTCGCAGCGTTTGAATGGCTTGGCTTTCACGGCATGCAAGCATAGTCCTAATCACGACAGGCCGTCGGCACATTCGAACTCGTCACTGGAGCAGACCTGCGCACCCCGAGAAGGTCATCACCTGCTCTGCGCGCATCTGGCATCGCCCTCTTTGGCCGACGCTGCGCGCGGAGAAAGGCTATGCTTGCGGCTCAGGATTTATGTGCGCTTTCAAAAGGCTCCTGCGCTTCTATCGCGGTTACCCGGCTTAACCAGTCGATGAAGGCCCTGATATCGGGGTTGCCGCGGTCTTCGCGGCGGTATACCACGCGGTGAGCGACGACGGCGCTGCCGAGCCTGCCGAAAGGCATGACGAGTTCGCCGCGGTCAACATGCCGCCCGGCGTGGATCGTGGATTCCAGCACTAATCCAAGACCGGCTACCGCGGTCGCCACCGCAAGATGCCCACGATCGAACTGCAGGCCGCGCGGATGCAGCGGCGTGCGCGGCGCATGGCGCGCCGCCCATTGCTCCCAGGAGACGACGGAGCGGAGCGAATGGATCAGCGGAACCCGCGCGATGTCCTCCGGGCTTGCGAGATTCTGCTCGCGCATGAAAGCAGGGCTCGCGAGCGGCACGATCAACTCCTCGCCAATTTCGAACGCCTCGCAGTTCTCGGGCACAGCCCGAGCGTACTGGATGTCGATGAGAATTCCATCCTGACCAAGCCGCGCCGGCTGGTGGCTGGCGAAAAGCGTGACGTCGATGGCCGGATGCTCAACCAGGAACCCGCCGAGCCTCGGCGTCAGCCAGAGGGTGGCGAAGCTAGGCGACGAGTGAATCGGCAACCGGCGCGACGCGCCGCTGGCGACCAGACGGTTGGTGGCGGTGGCGAGCCGCGAGAAGCTCTCTGCAATTGATGCCGCATAGGTCGTCGCCTCCTCCGTGGGCGTGACGATGCGTCGTTCTCGCAGGAAGAGCTTCAGGCCAAGCCGATGCTCCAGCGCCCGCATCTGATGGCTGATCGCCGAGGGTGTCAGATTGAGCCGGCGTGCGGCCGCGGCGAAGCTGCCCTCTTCCATCACCGCATTGAAGGTGAGTAGCCACTGAAGTGGCGGCATCTGCAGATCCATTCGTGAATTTTCCTAATTGATAACCGACTGTCAATTCGCTTTTCGCTCTAAATGGCGCGTGTTAGCCAATGCCTAATGGAAACAGGCTCACTTAAAGAGGCCTGATCGGGTCGCCTTGATGGGCGCAAGGGAAGGACGAAGCAACCATGAATCTCCATCGCATGCTTTTGGAGCGCAAGGCGGCGGGACGGCCCGTCACTGTCGGCATCATCGGCGCCGGCAAGTTCGGTACGATGTTCCTCAGCCAGGCCCGCTCGACAGACGGCATGCACATCGTCGCCGTGGCGGACATTAACACAGCGCGGGCTCACGCCCAGCTCAAGACCGCCTGCTGGCCGGCGGAGCAATACGCCGCGAAGTCGCTGGACGAAGCGCTGAAGAACCGCTCGACCATGATAACCGACAACGGCGATCCCGTGATCGACCATCCCGGCATCGAGGTAATCATCGAGGCCACCGGCGACCCGGGAGCGGGCATCCGCTTCGCGCTGCGCGCCATCGCCAACGGCAAGCACATCGTCATGGTCAATGTCGAGGCGGACGCCTGCGCCGGTCCGCTCCTCAACAAGCGGGCGAAGGAAGCGGGCGTCGTCTATTCGCTGGCCTGGGGCGACCAGCCGGCGCTCATCGCCGAGCACGTGGACTGGGCGCGCGCGACAGGCTTTAAGGTCGTGTCAGCGGGCAAGGGCACGCGCTACATGCCAGCCTATCACCAGTCAACGCCAGAGACGGTCTGGGAGATCCTCGACCAGTATCTCAAGATCCGCGACCGGCAGTCGATCAACCCGAAGATGTTCAACTCCTTCGTGGACGGCACGAAGTCCGGCATCGAGATGACGGCGGTGTGTAATGCGACGGGACTCGAAAGCCAGACCGAGGGCCTGTCGTTCCCGCCCGCCACGCGGTTCGAGCATGCCGAGATCTGCAAGCCGAAGGCCGATGGCGGCGTGCTGGAGAGGAAGGGCGTCACCGAGGTCACGTCGTCTGTCTATCGCGACGGAAAAGATGTGCCGCACAGCCTCGTCATGGGAACTTATGTCGTGATCGAGTCGGACAGCGCCTACACCGAGGAGTGCTTCCGCGAATACTCGATGCTCCCGGACAGCTCCGGGCGTTATGCTTGCCTCTACCGGCCCACCCACATGATCGGCTTGGAGCTTGGCCTTTCCGTCGCATCCGCGGCGCTCCGGAAGGAGCCGACCGGCGCGCCAATCTGCTTCAACTCCGATGTGGTGGCGACGGCCAAGCGTGCGCTCAAGGCTGGCGAGATGCTGGACGGCGAAGGCGGCTTCTGCGTCTGGGGCAAGCAGACGCCGGCGAAGACCTCGCTCAAAGAGGGCTATCTTCCGCTCGGCCTCGCCCACAAGGTCAAGCTGAATAAGGATATCGCGGCAGGCGCTCGACTTCGCTGGAGCGATGTGGATTATGATCCGACGGACGCGGCAGTAAAGTTCCGCCGCGAGATGGAGAAGGAATTCGCGAGCTGAATCGAAGCGGCCGGATCTGGCGCAAGACTAGGCAAGGGCCATCAACGCGGGCGGTGGGAGAACGCCGTCGCAACAGGGAGAGAAGACCATGAAGTCAACGTCATTGACCCGCCGCGCCGTACTGGCCGGTGCAGCCGCATCGACCGGCATGATCGCCATGCCCGGCGTGCTGCGGGCCCAGCAACTCAAATGGATCGGCGCCTCCGCCACCGCGCCAACGGACTTCATCGCCATCAGCCTCGACACATTCGCGGCGCGAGTGAAGGAACTCACCAAGGGCCAGATTGATATCACCGCCCACCATGCCGGCTCGCTGGGTGGCGAGCGCGAGAATGTGGAGGCGCTGCTGCAGGGCGCGGTGCAGGTCGCCTCGCCCGGCGCGGCCATCCTCGGCGGCTGGTACAAGCCCGCGGAAGTCTGGACCTACCCGTTCATGTTCAAGGACGTCGCCCACAAGGACCGGGTGATGACCACGCTGATGACAGAGTATGGCGACGATGCCGCCACAGCCTCGCGGCTGCGCCCGCTCGCCGCGATCCCGCGCATGCCGCGCCAGCTCACCTCCAACCGCGTCGTCCGGACGCCCGCAGACATGCGGGGCTTCAAGGTCCGCGTGCCGGAGACTGCTATGTGGCTGAAGACCTTCCAGCGCTTTGGCGCCTCGCCGACGCCGATGGCCTGGCCCGAAGTCTTTGCCGCCCTCAAGGCCGGCGTCATTGATGGGCAAGATAACCCGGCCGCGCTGTCTTTCAACTCCGGCATCTTCGACGTGAACAAGAATCTCGCGCTCACCGAGCACATGATGCAGGACAATATGATCGTTGTGGCGGAGGCGTCGTTCCAGCGGCTGACGCCGGAGCTGCGCGCGGCGGTCGTGAAGGCATCCCGCGAGATGGAGGACGATATCCGCGCCAAGGTTATTGCCGATGACAAGGCGACCTTCGAGAAGATCAAGGCCAAGGGCATCACCATCACCGAGGTGGACAAGGAGTCCTTCCGTGCCGCGGTCAAGGGCATGGATGCCGAATTCCCGCATGTGAAGAAGTGGGTCGACCGCATCGCCCAGATCTCCTGACCGCAGCGTCTTTGGCAGGCGGCCCATCCGCCTGCCCTTTCAAGGAGAGCCATGACCCGGGCGATCATCCAATTGAGCGATGCCGTGACGGCGGTCGCCAAGCTCCTGCTTGGCAGCTGCATCGCGGCCATCGTCCTGATCACGCTGGGCGCGGTCGTTTTCCGCTATGTCCTTGACGCGCCGTTGTCGTGGGTCGAGCAGGTCTCAACCATGATCTTCGTCTGGGTCATCTTCATCGGCTCGGCGGTCCTCTACCGGCAGAACCTTCACATTGGCGTCGATGCCCTCCTCTTCATGCTGAGCGAGAAGAACCGCTCGATCTGGAAATGGGTGATCGAGGGCCTCAACCTGACATTCATCGTCATCCTTTTCATCTACACTCTCAAGCTGACGATCGACGTGCTGGGCAATACCGCAGGGGCGCTGGAAATCTCGCCGGCCTATTACTACGCCTCGGCGCCGGTCTCCTGCCTGATGATGATGCTTTATTTCATCGAGAAGATCGTCGATCCCTCGAAGCGCGAGCCCATGGGCGAAGCGGGAGAGTTCTGAGCCGATGATCGCGGGCGTCCTCATCGGTGTGTTCTTCCTGTTGCTGGCGCTGGCCGTGCCCATTGCCTTCGCCATGGGGCTGGCGACCGTGGCGGCCATCGCTGTGCATGACACTTTGCCGATGACGCTGCTGGCGCAACGGGCACTCGTGGGCGCGGAATCCTACGCGCTGCTGGCGATCCCTTTCTTCATCCTCGCGGGCAATCTGATGAATGGCGGCGGGTTGACCGATCAGATCGTGCGGCTCGCCATGGCCTTCGTCGGACGCTTCAAGGGTGGCCTCGCGCTGACCTCAGTGCTCGCGGCCATGATCTTCTCCGGGCTGTCGGGCTCCGCTGCGGCGGACGCATCCGCCTTGGGCAAGGTGCTGATCCCGACGATGAAGCGTCAGGGCTATGGTGCGGGATTTGCCGCCGCGCTGATGGCCTCGGCCTGCGTCAATGGTCCCATCATTCCGCCCTCCATCCCGCTGGTGATCTACGGGCTTTCCGTCGGCGCAGGCGCGCCAATCATCGACTTGTTTCTCGGCGGCGTCGTGCCTGGCGTGCTGCTCGGCATCGCGCTGATGATCGCGGCCTACATCATCTCGGTCCGGCGCAACTACCCCACGAGCGAGCCGGTGCCGTTTCGGGAAATCCCGCGCTACATCCGCAACGCGTCCTGGGGACTGATGATGCCGGTCATCATCCTGTCCGGCGTTGTCGGCGGCATTGTCACGGTCACCGAGAGCGCGACTATCGCCGTACTCTATGCCGCATTTGTCGGCTTCTTCGTCTACAAGGAATTGAAGCTCAGCCAGATCTGGCCGATCCTGGTGCAGACTGCCATCGATACCGCGCTGGTGATGTTCATCATCGCGCTCTCGGCGGGCTTTGGCTGGCTGCTCGCGGTCTCCGGCCTGCCACGCCAGCTCGGCCAGTGGATCGCGTCGCTCTCATCGAACCCTGTCATCATCCTGATGGTGATTAATGTTCTGCTGTTGATCGTCGGCATCTTCATGGAGCCGCTGCCCGCGCTGCTGATCCTCATTCCCGTGCTCGTGCCGGTGGTGAAGGCGGTTGGCATCGACCTCGTGCATTTCGGCCTGGTGATGGTGTTCAACCTCTGCATCGGGCTGATCACGCCGCCGGTTGGAATCCTCCTCTATATCTGCGCCAAGTTCGCGAATGTGACCCTGGAAGAGGAGTCCCGCGAGCTGACGCCGTTCCTGATCGCCAGCATCGCCGTGCTGCTCATCATCACTCTGGTGCCCGCGACAGTGCTGTGGCTGCCAAGCCTGTTCAAATAACAAGTCTGTTAAAGTAATCGGAGGGGATGATGGCCCGGCTGACAGATCGTGTGGCGCTGGTCCTGGGTGCGGGTTCCGTGGGACCCGGCTGGGGCAACGGCAAGGCGAGCGCTGTATCCTACGCCCGCGAAAGCGCGGTCACGATCTGCGTGGATGTGAAGCTGGCGGCCGCAGAAGAGACGGCGCAGATCATCGCCGGGGAAGGCGGGCGGGCCGAGGCTTTTGCCTGTGATGTCACGGACGGGGCGCAGGTCGAGGCGCTTGTGGCCGATATCGCCCGGCGCCATGACCGGATCGACATCCTGCACAACAATGTCGGCACCACGACGATGGGCGGCCCGCCTGATCTCACCGAGGAGCAGTGGCAGCGCGCGCTAGACACCAACGTCACCGGCGCGTTCCTAGCCTGCAAGTACGCGATTCCGGTGATGCTGGCACGCAAGAAGGGTGTCATCACCAACATCTCGTCCGTCGCCTCGATCCGCTATACCGGCTACCCATACGCGAGTTACTATGCGGCCAAGGGCGCGGTGAACCAGTTCACAGTCGGTCTCGCCATCCAGTACGCGCGGGACGGAATCCGCGCCAATGCCATCCTGCCCGGCATGATGGACACGCCGCTGATATACCAGCAGATCTCCGGCCAGTATGCGACGCCGGAAGACATGGTGAAGGCCCGCCACGAGGCGACGCCGATGGGGCGCATGGGCACAGGCTGGGACATCGCCAACGCGGCGGTTTTCCTGGCCAGCGACGAAGCCCAGTACATCACCGGTGTGTGCCTGCCGGTGGACGGCGGGCTCACGGCGCGGTGCGCTTGAGCATGACCCTCGCCGACCTTCTCTACCGTTCACTCATTATCGGCGCAGCCGCTACTGCGCTGCTGGACCTATGGCAGATCGCACTCAACCGCCTCTTCGGCTTCGGACTGCCGAACTGGGCCTTGGTCGGCCGCTGGGTCGGACACCTGCCGGGCGGAACTTTCGCTCACGACGACATCGGTCAGTCAGCGCCCGTCAGCGCCGAGCCCGCGATCGGGTGGGTGTTCCACTACGCGGTGGGAATCGCCTTCGCGCTGGCCACGCTCCTCATCGGCGGCGCGGCCTGGGTGAAGAACCCGACGTTGCTGCTGCCGCTCGTCGTTGGCCTCGTCACGGTAGGCTGCGGCTGGTTCATCCTGCAGCCCTGCCTCGGAGCGGGCATCGCTGCATCGTGCAAGCCGGACGCAAATCGCATCCGCCTGCTCAACATCGCAGGCCATGTCGTCTTCGGCTTCGGCCTCTGGTTGGCCGCTTTTGCCATCAAGTGATCGGTAATCAAGTGATGCGCCTAACGCTCGCCCTGATCTCGTCCGGCTCGAACAGCCGCTTCCAGTCCGGTCTGAGGATCGTCTCCTTCCCGAAGACGATGGCCCTGTTGCAGGCATCGGAGAACACGCCGTCAATCTCCTTGAAGGTGACGGCTGCGAGGATGTTCATGTGACCGATCAGGAAATCCCGCGCCGCCTCCTGTGGTACCCCCCTGGCGATTGCTTCCTCCATCGCTTCGCGCATGGCGTCGAGCAGTGTGGCGCAGACAGTCTCGGAGAGGCCGGGCTCCAGAATCGCCATCTGCTCCACAGTCACGCGATGCGAACGCATCACCGGCGCCCAGATCGCGCGCGCAACTTCCTCGCCAAGTGCGTAATGCTCTTCAGGCCCCTGCATCAGCGCATTGACGATATGCTGCTTCGCGGCGATCCCGCCGAAATGGTCGGCCTTGGCAGCAGGTTCCGTCTCGTCGTTGAAGATTGGCGGATGGCAGGGATGCGTGATGAAATAGGTTATGTCCGCCCGCTCCGGCAGATGTCCGGCATGGGGTGCGGCGGCGTCGAGGATGACGACGATCGTGCCTGGCGCGAGCTTCGGCAGCAGCGCCGTCGCCACCGCGCCAATCGCAGTGTCAGGCACGGCGAGGATGACGACGTCCGCGTCTTGCACCGCATGGTCCGCCTCGACGCAGGCCACGCCGAGCCCCTCGCGCACGCGCTCCCGCCCGGCCGGACTGACTTCGACGTAGCGAACGGCGAAATGCGTACCCCTCAGGTTGCGGCCAAGCCGCATGCCCATCTTTCCGCCCGCTCCGAACAGCGCGATCGTTGTCATCGCTCGATCTCCCCCAACCGTCAACAACGACCTATTCTTGATGCTTCCACCCTGTCAGAGTGCGGCTCACCAGGTCAACACAACCTGCAGGAATGATGGAACGTTTTAGCGCAGACTACCTGATCGAGACGGCCATCGATCCCGCCGATGCCGCCGCCATGATGGCGGGCGAGCAGTCGTCGGGAACGTTCGTCAACGTGCCGGGCGAAACGGAGGCGCTGAAGGCGCGGTTTGCGGCGCGAGTCGACCAGTTGCAGGACGTCGGCGAGGTCGCCGCGCCCTCGCTGCCCGGGGCGATGACGCCAGGGCCCGGCGCAAGGCGGTTCTGGCGGCAGGCGCGCGTGCGACTCTCCTGGCCGCTGGAGACCATCGGCCCCTCGCTGCCCAACCTTGTCGCAACCGTTGCCGGTAATCTTTTCGAGCTCAAGGCTTTCTCCGGCCTGAAGCTCCTCGACATCCATCTGGCGCCCGCTTTCGCAGCGCGCTACGCAGGCCCCCGCTTCGGTGTCGCCGGCACGCGGCGCCTTTCAGGCGTTCCAGACGGGCCGCACGTCGGCACCATTATCAAGCCGAGCGTTGGGCTCGACCCGGCGGCGACAGCTGATCTGGTCGATGAGCTGGCCGGCGGCGGCATCGATTTTATCAAGGACGACGAGTTGCAATCCGACGGCCCGGCCTGCCCCTTCGAGGAGCGCGTGGACGCTGTGATGGCCGTGGTCGACCGCCATGCTGACAGGCTTGGACGCAAGGTGATGGTCGCCTTCAATCTAACGGGCGAGATCGACGAGATGCGCCGGCGGCATGACCATGTCCTAAAGCGCGGCGGCACCTGTGTCATGGTGAGCCTGAACTCTGTCGGCTTCACCGGCTTCATCGAATTGGCGCGCCACACGCAGCTGCCTATCCACGCCCACCGCAACGGTTGGGGTGCGCTCTCCCGCAGTCCGGCCTTGGGATGGAGCTTCCCGGCTTGGTCGAAGCTCTGGCGGCTGGCGGGCGCTGACCACCTCCACGTCAACGGCATCGCCAACAAGTTCTGCGAGGAGGACGACAGCGTCATCGCCTCGGCCCGCTCGCTCGCCGAACCCATGTTCGACGGTGCTCCGATGACAGCGATGCCTGTCTTTTCCTCGGGGCAGACAGTCCAGCAGGTTGCGCCAACCTTCGCGGCGCTCGGCTCGGCCGATCTCATCCATGCCGCGGGGGGCGGTATCATGGCGCATCCGAAGGGTGTCGCGGCGGGCGTCCGCGCTTTCCGCGAGGCCTGGGCCGCCGCCATGGCTGGCGCATGACGGCGGTGCCTCCTCTTCTCACGTTCTACGGCGATGATTTCACCGGCTCCTCCGCCGTGCTGGAGATCCTGGCGCTGGCGGGTTTGCGCACCGTGCTCTTCCTCGACGCGCCCGACGCTGCGCTGCTTGCAAAGCTTGGCGACATCCGGGCCGTTGGCATCGCCGGCGTCGCGCGTTCAAGGAGCCCGGCGTGGATGGATGCCGAGCTGCCGCGCTGCTTTGCGGCGCTGAAGGCGCTCGGCGCGCCGATCCTGCATTACAAGACCTGCTCGACCTTCGATTCCGCCCCGCATCTGGGCTCCATCGGCCGCGCCACGGAGATCGGTCTGGCGGTGACAGGTGCGGACTTCGCCCCTCTGATCGTCGGTGCGCCGGCGATCGGCCGCTATCAGGTCTTCGGTACGCTCTTCGCGGCGCTGGACGGCGTGATCCACCGGCTCGACCGCCATCCCGTCATGGCGCGCCATCCCGCGACTCCGATGAATGAGGCCGATCTCTGCCGCCATCTCGATGCGCAGACCCCTCTGCCTAAAGCCGTGCTTGACGGGCGTGCGCTGCTGTCTGCTCTCGTTGATGATGAACTCGTGGCAGCACGCGCGCGCGGCGCACGCATCATCGCGATCGACGCCTACGATGACGCCACGCTGTCCGCCGCTGGCCGTCTTGTCTGGCAGGCTGCCGCCGCCGAACCCGCCTTCGCTGTTGGCAGCCAGGGCGTCGAGTATGCTCTGACCGCCTGGTGGCGTCAGTGCGGGCTGCTGCCCGAGACTCCGCCCCCGCCGGTCCTCAAGCCGGCCGAACCGGTTCTGGTGGTGTCCGGCTCGTGTTCCGAGATCACCGCGCGGCAGATCGCGGCGGCGCAAGCCGGCGGCTTCCTGATCGTTCGCGTTGATGCAAGCAAGGCCATCGCAGCTTCCGGCTGGGCTGGAGAGATCGCGCAGGCGAGCGCGGCCGTCGAGGCTGGCCTGGCGGAAGGCCGGAATGTTCTGGCTTGTACGGCCCGCGGGCCAGAGGATTCGGCGATCGCCGCTTTCTCCGCGGCGTTGGTGAAATGCCGCGTGGACGCCGGTGCCGTCCACGCCCGGATCGGCGATGGCCTCGGCCGCATTGCCCGCGCAGCGCGATTGCGCCTCGGTGTGCGGCGCATCGTCTTCTCCGGCGGTGACACATCGGGCCATGCGATGCTCGCAGTCGGCGCGGAAGCGCTGGAGTTCTTGGCGCCGCTCGCGGACGGCGTACCGCTGCTTCGCGTCCGCTCGCCCGACGCCGCATTCGATGGTCTCGAAATCGCGCTCAAGGGCGGACAGATGGGCGATTCCACGCTGTTCCTGCGCGCGGCAACAGGCAGGGCGCCGTGAGAGGAAAACGTCCAGTCCAGGCTCCGCCTGCCCATACATGCTTAATGTCGCGAATGAAATCCAACTTTGAAGGAAACACCCCAAAGACCGACAGGAAGCTCTGCTGGTGCTCGCCGTATCGTTGCCCACGGGCATTAGCCAAGCACAGAAAAGGACAGACCACCGACATGTCATGGCGCGAGATAAAGTGCGATCGCTACCACCCGCATGGTCACAGGCGCTTCCCCGTTTCGGACGGGACGGCTTGTCGGCCGATTTCATATCGCGTCACGAGGCCTTCCTGGCCTCCGGATGCCGAGGACCGCGCGACGTCTGCCCACAATCCGAACGCGAGTTTGCCCTCGCCAATGCAATGACCATTCAGTCGATAATTGCCGGAGCAGCGAGCACTTTTGCGCCATTCGCTTGCAGGCCAATGCGATGAACCAGCCCGGCGGTTAATCGTCGCCGATCAGGCTTTTATGTCTGAAGCGAGATGTCCGCTTTCGGAGTGACTCAATCACGGTCGGAGTTCTTGAATGGGTCAACAGTTCGCATTCGCTCCAGTGCAGCATTGAACGCTCGCATGGGAAGTGAGGTCTGAAACGGACGCGCAATGCGGTTCCCTGCACCGGAACCAAATTGGCCGCCGGTTCCCTGTTATGGCCTAAATCATTCCCTGTTATCGACCGAAGGGAAACCCTCGCTATGCACTTGAAAACATGCGCCGTTTGTCGAGGCATTTCGGCTTTCCGGCACTGATTTCCGCATTTTCCCTGTTCTTTTCCTGTTATCAGGGAATGCACGGGCCAGACCGGTTTGCGTTGGTCTGCGTGGCGCACCACCTATTTTATTTAATTATATCAATGGCTTAGTTGAAATATATAGCCGCGAAAAGTCCGGGACTTAGCAGCGACGGCCCCGAAAACGCGCTCTCACAAGGCTGAAAAATCAGGCGTGCAAGCCACTAAATTTCACTTCATTTCTGAGCCTGGAAGTCGAAATAGGTCACTTTTTTCAGGCAGAATCTGGTGAGAACGGGTTCGCACTTCAACAGACCGGTTCGAACGAATGTGTGTAGGCTGCAATTTGGCTACTTGTTCAAGTCTGACAGGTTTCGATCCCTTATTGTCAATGGCGGCGTAATTTCCGGCCAGCGGGGCGGCGTAAAAGTCTGCCACTGGCGTTGAGTGGGTGGTGAAGCGCGACAGCCCGGGCCCCTGCAGCGGTCCGGGCTGTCGCGCTTTTGATTCCGGTTGCTTGTTGCGGCTTCAGTCGGCTGGTCGGCTGTCGGTACTGGCCTTGTTTTGCTCCGCCCCGGCGGCCGTGCGCTTTCGGCTGGCGGAGTGCTTGAGGCGGTAGCTGTCGCCGTTCAGTTCGAGGCTATGGACATGGTGGGCGAGCCTGTCCAGCAAGGCCCCCGGTGAGGCGCTCTGACTGGAACACTGACGGCCATTCCTCGAAGGGGGTAGGTTGGACGTCACCATGGTGGAGCCGCATTCGTAGCGCTGGGAGAAGACCTCGAACAAGAGTTCGGCGTTGCATGAACAATGTGGCAGAAGGGGCCCAAAGCGGAAGTCGCGCACTGACTTCCGCATGACAAAACCACAACGGCTTCAGACGCGATCCAGCGGTGCAAAAATCTTGGAGGCCGTGTGAAAACTCCCGGCCCGATCTGAAACTTGTCGAAAGCAGTCGCGGTCAGCCGATTTTCTCAAGCCTATCAGTATTGAGATCGATGAGAGGCCGCGAGATCGCAGAAGCGATTTTCAGAAACGGTAACAACTCGGAGTTCTCACACAGCCTCGGGCGCCTTCCTGACCTCATTCGACGAGGTCATCGTGTCTCTGCTTGTTTCTGGCGGTCAGAATTCGACGCTGACTCGCAATATGCTCAACGCCTTGCGGGACCAGATCGACCCGACGATCGCTGCAATCTCGACGCTGGTCGTCATCCTCACATCGGTCTTGCTGGCGATTTCTCAGCTTTGCGGGAAGAACACCGCCCGGTAAGGCTGAAACGGCGATAGAACTCGGCGCAACCCACCGCACCTAAACCGGCTTTGTGCGGTTCATAAACGCACCAATGCCTTCAATGGCTTCACGATGCAGCATATTCTCAACCATCACGCTGCTCGCATAAGCATAGGCTTCGTCGAGCGGCAATTCACGCTGACGATAGAATGCCTCCTTGCCGATGCGAATGGTTGCGGGTGGTTTGGACGCGATCTGCATCGCAAATGCGCGCGCTTCCGCGAGCGCTTCACCTTCGGGCACAACACGGTTGATGAGCCCAAATCGAAACGCGGTTTCCGCATCAATCATGTCGCCAGAGAGTAGCATTTCCATAGCATGCTTGTTTGAAACATTGCGAGAAAGGGCCACCATGGGTGTCGAGCAAAAAAGGCCGATATGAACGCCCGGGGTCGCGAAACGCGCGGCGCGACCGGAAATCGCATGATCGCAACTCGCAACGAGCTGGCAGCCGGCAGCTGTCGCGACGCCCTCAACGGCAGCAATCACAGGGATAGGCAAACGCACGATCTCGCGCATCAGCGCCGCGCAATCCGCCATCAGCGCTTCGAAGAACGCCCGTCCGCGATCCTCCCGCCCCCGCGCCGCCTGAATTTCTGCCAGATCATGCCCGGCCGAGAACGCTGGCCCTTCTGCTGCAAGAATGACCACTCGCAACTGAGGCATGTTGCCTGCCGCAACCAGCACGGATCGCAGCTCCGAAATCAGCTTTGACGAAAGCGGGTTCCGGCGTGCGCCATTGCTGAGCGTGATATGCCGGATCGGGCCATCGTCCAAGACCACAAGGGGGGCTACTGCCTGCATGATGTTTTCCCTGGTGTTGACGGGCAATGCGCACAATCAATTGAACACTGCTGCGAGGCTTCGGATGTCCTTCAGCGTCTTTTCTGGCACCAACAATCCACGAGCAAGATTGGCGTTTCTTGCGTCGCGCTCGCGCTCGCCCGGCACGAGAACCTGGTCGAACCCGGGCGCAGGCGGGCAAGTGCGAAGTTCCGAGAGCACTTCTTCTGCGGCCTGGGTCATGACAGAGCGCTCGCGATAACGGGAAGTGTCGATCGCCATGGTCAACCAGTTGCTTTCGGTCGCCGCTGAACCAAGCATCGCCTCGCAGATCATCTCGGCCATCACGGCCAGGCCGTAGCCCATCGGACCGCCCTTGGGCAGGATTGCGCCGCCGTCGAAATAGGCCTTGGGGTCGCGGCTCGGATTTCCGTCGGCGTCGATGATCGCGCCTGCGGGCACCAGAGCGCCTGCGGCCCTTGCGGAATGCAGCCAGCCGCCGGCGATCATCGAAGTCGCGAAATCGATGACAACGGGGCCACGCGCGCCGCCGGGGATCGCCATGCAGTAAGGGTTCGTCGGCAGGATCGCCTTGCGCCCGCCATAGGGTGCAGCCTGGCGCCAGTTCTGGCGTCCGCCGCCACCGATAATGATAACGAACATCCCGCGCATTGCTGCAATCTCAGCGAAGGCACCAATGCGGCCGGTATGACCAACATTGCGGATCGGCAGAACGGCCATACCGCTGTTGCCGGCCATCTCACACAGCCGATCCATGGCAAGATGCATCGCTGGGATGCCGATGCCGCCGCCGCCGTCAATGAAGGTCGGTCCCGTCTCGCCGTGCGCTAAGGCAGGGCGAGCCTTTGGTGAAAGGTACCCGGTTTTGAGCTGCTCGGCATACTGGATCACGCGCACGATGCCGTGGGATTCCACCCCGCAAAGCTCGGCGTCGACAAGATGCTCCGCCACGCAATGGCTAATGTCGGTGGGCAGCCCTGCCTTGACGAGAATCCTTGCCACCAGTTCGAGCGCCTCATCGACTGGCAGAGAGCGCCGACGATCCGACAAGGTCAGCTTTGAGCCCTGCATCTGGGCGCCTACCTCACTGGACATGGGGCCGAACTGCGTTGCCCAGGGCGCTCAAAGTCTGTGCCGAGGTGAGTTCGTCAATCGGAATATGGCAATGGATGACATGTCCAGCCCCAGCATCCCGTTGTGGCGGAGTCGTGCTTTCGCAGATCGACCCGACCTTGCGGTGACAGCGTCGCTGGAACGGGCAACCCTTGGCCGGCGGCGACAGCTCCATGATGTCCTCGGCCATCAGGACAGGACGCGAACCCGGATCCGGCTCCAGCACGGCGCCGATCAGCGCTTCAGTGTAGGGATGACACGGCCTGCTGTAGACAGCCGCAGCGGGCCCGATTTCGCAGAGCCTGCCCTGGTAGAGAACGGCGACCCGGTCCGACAGTGCACGAACGACCGCCAGGTCATGCGAG
The DNA here is from genome assembly GCA_027488155.1 of Hyphomicrobiales bacterium. Taxonomy (GTDB): domain Bacteria; phylum Pseudomonadota; class Alphaproteobacteria; order Rhizobiales; family Beijerinckiaceae; genus TNE-4. The sequence continues at coordinate 21,925 of JAIYCE010000080.1, forward strand.
ACGAAGATATAGGTGGTGCCGCTGTCGCGCCGCAGCTGGTCGAGAAGATCAAGAACAGCCGCCTGCACAGAGACATCGAGCGCCGATGTCACCTCGTCGCACAGCACGAGCCTGGGCTCGGCGGCAAAAGCGCGCGCAATCGCGACGCGCTGTTTCTCGCCACCGGAAAGCTGGCTTGGCAATCGGTCAAGATAGTGGGCGCCGAGACGAACGCGCTCGAGGATATCGATGCTGCGCTCCCGCAGGGCAGCGCCTGACAGCCCGAAATAGAGCTGCAGCGGCTGGGCCAGGATCTGCTCAATGGTGTGCCGCGGATTGAGGCTTTCGTCAGGATTCTGGAAGATGAGCTGAATGTCGCGCAACTGCTCCGGGCGCCTCTGCTCGACAGTCGCCGACAGGCCGCCGAACGTGCCATAGGCGATTTCACCCGCGGACGGGCCAACCAGACCAGCGATCGCCTTGAGGATGGTGGACTTGCCGGATCCGGATTCGCCGACAAGGCCGAGGACCTCGCCTTGCCGGATGTCGATGTCGATCCTGTCGACCGTCGGCACACCCTGCGGATTGCGCCCCAGAAGCTGATCAAAAACGCTGGGTTGCGCATAGTTGATTGCCAGGTTCGACAACCGCACCAGTGGTTCGCCAAAGCTCCCGCTGGCCGATACCGGCTTGCCATGCCGCTTTGTCGGGATCGACTCAGCCCTGTCGGGAAGGCGACAGCGAGTGCGCCCGCCCGCAATGAGTGGCTGGAGGTCGGGCCTTTCGGCGCGGCATGGCGCCTCGGCAATGGCGCAACGATCCACAAAGGAGCAACCAGTCCCGGCACCGCCCGGAGGCGGTGGGCGACCTTCGAGCGCCATGGGGAGAGTGGTGTCACCCAGCCTTGGAATCGACGCGAGCAGACCGCGCGCATAGGGATGGCCGGGGTTGGTCAAAGCCGTCGTCGCATCGCCATCAAGGACAATCTCGCCGGCATACATCACAACGACGCGGTTGCAGACGCGTGCAATCGCACCAAGGTCGTGGCTGACATAGACCATTGCCTTGTTGAGGCGTACAGCAATGTCGCTCAGAAGTTCCAGGATGTGCGCTTGCGTTGTGACATCAAGGCCTGTGGTCGGCTCGTCAAGCAGCAGGGCCTCAGGGTCTCCAGCCAACGCCATTGCGATTGCGACGCGCTGCTGCTGGCCGCCGGACAGTTCGTGCGGATAGCGGATCGCAATCGCTGCAGGATCGGGCAGCCGCACCTGCTGAAGAAGTTCGGTCACGCGCTGCGGAATGCTTGATGATGTAACTTTGCCATGAAGCGCTAGGGATTCTGTCAGCTGCGCGCCAATGCGCAGGTTTGGCGAAAGCGATTGTCCGGAATTCTGTGGGATCAACGCGATCTTGCCACCGCGTATGCGCTGCAAGTCGCGCGACGGCATCGCCAGCAGATCGTGCCCGCCAAACAGCGATTGCCCGGAGATCACGCGCAGGCCGTGCTTGAGATAGCCCATCATGGCGAGCGCGAGCGTGCTCTTTCCGGAACCGCTCTCGCCGACGATACCAACAGTCTCCCCGCGTCGAACGCCAAGATCGATGTTGCGCAGAACGGGCAGGAGTTTGCCCGAGCGACCTGTGAAACCGATGCTCAGATTATGGACATCAATCAGGACATCGCCCGTCATCTCAATGCACCGCCGTCTGTGCGCGGTCGATGCCGAGCGCCTTGGCGAGCGCATCCGCGGTCAGGTTGATGCCAATGATGAGGGAGCTCAGCGCGATGACAGGTGCGAAGGCCGGCCAGGGCGCGATCGCCATGAAGTTGCGGGAATCCGCGATCATCAAGCCCCAATCGGGCGTTGGCGGCGAAACGCCGAAGCCAAGAAACGAGAGTGAGGTGAAAGCCAGCAGCATCCACGACCAGCGCATCGCGCCTTCGACCATAAGCGCGTCGAGCACATTGCCGAACAACTCTCTCCTCATGATGGAGACGCGACTGTGACCGCGTGCCCGCGCCGCAAGCACAAAATCACGGGCGACGATATTCTGAGTCGCCGCACGCGCAATGCGGATGA
>JAIYCE010000040.1 GCA_027488155.1 Hyphomicrobiales bacterium
AGCAGACACATTAAAATCGAGTTCTATATTTGGAGATATCTTCCGCTTCCGTTCATGAATATCGTATGGTGCAACATAATACACAAGGGGGGTCTTCATCACGACGATAAAAAGTTTATTGTTAAGGTCGCCTTAAAAACAAAATGATCAAGGCTTATCAATTATCAATGCAAGATAACTCAGATAAACATTGAGCCTGATTTGCGAGAATGGTGACGGAATTAAGGAGGTCTTAAAAAATATTTTCAAATTTTTTCAACAAGACCCGTTGATAAAGGGTCGAAATTTAAGATGCCATCAATGATGGTTGGGAGCAGGTTTATGATCATTAAGGTGGGATGAAAGGTGACATTCAAAATTATGCGAATAGGTATCAAGAAATCTCATTACATTCGGATGATATAAAATTGGCATGCCCTTTGGGCTTGTCTCTATGCCCATTGGACATGCTCTACATGGCCATTGGGCATGTTCAACATGGTCGTTGGGCAGGTGGGCATGGTCGGTGGGCAGGTGGCATGGCCATGGGGCAGGTGGCATGGCCATGGGGCAGGTGGCGTGGCCATTGGGCATGTGGCATGGCCGTTGTGCAGGTGGGCATGGCCGTTGGGCAGGTGTGCATGGCCGTTGGGCAGGTGGCTTGGCCGTTGGTTAGGTGAATATGGTTTTTGGCCTAGCTCGATATCGTATGCCTTCTGTGCTCAATGAAGGGATCCTTTCATATTTTGCAAATCTCATCGCCGGACCAAGTTTTGAGGTCCAGTTGGCTCTATTTCTCAAGGCGAAGAAGGAGGCTCTCTCTCTCTCTCACCCAAGAATTGCTTTCCGAATGGATATTTGATGGAGCGATGACAGCCACAGTTCGTCCTGGTGAGAGAGTGGCGATTGCTTCTCACTCTTCAGCCAGCCTTAGAAGGGCGAAAACTGCCTTTTCGCTTCCGGTGCTGAAACCATTTTCAAGAATGCATTGATAAAACGCACCGTTCTCGACATGTGGCCATTTAAGCAAACCTGACGCCTGGCTTGTCTTCTGGCGTCCCTATGAACTCGACGCCTCCATCCTCAAAGACCTTCTTCAGGGCAAGCATGGTTTGCGTTTTGCTGGGTGGTACGCCGTCGCATTGCTCGAGGCGAAGTATGGTCTGACGTGTGACGCCCACCTTCTCAGCAACGTCAGATGCATTCCAGTTGAGAAGGGCGCGAGCAGCCCTCATTTGCGATCCAGTTAACATGAAAGCCTGTTGACAGCCTATTTTGGTATATCTATATTACAAAAAGTAATACAGACATGCTTGGTGAGTGTTATGTCGGACGATTTGGTTTACTGGAAAAATGCCCTGATGGGAATTCTTGGTCCCATCCATGAAAACGACCCTCAATGCGGTTGGTACAGGACGAGGCCGAAGAGGGGTTACGCCTCATTCCCTGTCAGGATCTGGAGAGGTCACGAAGGTGCCCCTTTAAGGGCTCTTAAGGCAGGAAAAGACGTCGACCCCTACGATGTTTGGACATGGTGCTGCATGAACCCTGTCTCTGAGGATGCATATAATGCAGCCTTGGAGAGCGGTGCTCCTTGGCCTGACGATGTCCATTCATCTTACAAGGCCTCAAAAGCCTTTCCTTCTCATGCATCAGCCATCCGTCTCAGGCAAAGATCTGAGCAGATCGGAAATGGCGAAGGCCATTCCCTCAACCCCCAATCGAAACCTCTCATGCCGAAAGGCCATGCGCCCCATATTGAGATACCAAATGCGCAGGTTGTTTTTGGCATGCCTAAAGGGCGTGATCTGCAAGAGCGGCCTGATAGCCAAAATGACAATCTTGAAGATAGGTCAGAAGCTTCAAGAAAAGAGCTCCAGCAGCCAATATCAAATCAAAGCTCTCTTTATCCATCTATGGGCCACAACAGCGCGAAAATGATCGATGCTGGGCATCAATTTATACATCATGATCAAGATGGGTCTCATGATGAAGCCAAAGATCTTTCAGCGCATAAGCAAAATGCTAAACCATATCAGTCGCGCTTAGAGATCATGCTTGATCCCTTTTCAGATGCGAGGGAGATGTCTGACCACATCGCCCTCTTATGGGACGATGTTTCATCTTGGCTGGAAAACAATGGTCCTATCGTGGGTCAGGTCCAAGCTGATCGTTGCGCCAATTATGCGAGTGCATTGTCGAACCTAGAAGCCTTGTCTGAGGACATGCGCGTGAGGGAGAAGAAGCCTTTTCTTGATGAGTGTCGCTCTGTCGATGCGAAGTGGAAGCCAATCATCGAGGCAGCTAAGGCTGCAAGGCAATCGTGCAAGAAGGCCATCGAGCCATTTCTTGTTTCTGAATGGTTTCGCATTGAGGCAATTTCAAGAAAAGAAAAAAGGCCCTTCTATCCTCCAAGTGCTGGAAGTCTTGGTAGAGCCATTTCACTCCGCCATCGTGAGAAGGTCGTCATAACCAAGGTCGAAGATGTATCGTCTTATTATTGTTGTGATGAACGTCTTTTGAAGAACGAAACATTCCGCAAAATCTTGCGGCAATATGCAGAAGACGATTTGAAGAATGGAAAAGTAATACCCGGAACAAAAATAATCGAAGAGAGGAGCGTTTCATGATCCCTTCTAAGCAAGGTGCTTCCTTTAAAGGCATGATGGACAGTGAAATGAGCCCGTATTCTGTTGAAGAGGCGACAAAAGCCCCAATTCGTCGCGATCTCATGGCAGGATCGCGCCCTAAGCCCATTGTTCCAAAATCACTCTCGGAAGCCTATCGTATTGCTAAGGCTGTTTGTGCTGCAAACATGGCTCCAAAGGGCCTCGACACGCCCGAGGCATGTATGATTGCCATTATGCATGGGCTCGAGTTGGGGCTTTCACCAATGTCTGCCCTCCAGCGCATAGCTGTCATCAATGGACGCCCCACAATATGGGGTGATGGTGCTTTGGCCATCGTTAAAGCATCTGGCCTTTGCGAAGCCATCGAGGAATGGATTGAGGGCGATAGGCCTGAGACATGGATGGCCGTATGCAATGTCATGAGGCGAGGTGACATCATACCAACTGAGCGTCGCTTCTCATTTGAAGATGCAAAACGCGCCAAGCTATGGGGCAAGACAGGTCCTTGGTCAGACTACCCAAAGCGCATGCTCCAAATGAGGGCGCGTGCCTTTGCCCTCCGCGATGCCTTTCCTGATGTCTTGGGTGGCCTCTATCTCACTGAGGAATGGCTTCAACATCACAATGATGAAGGCGCAGACAATCAGACATTCAATACCCATTCAGGCACTGCGCATGACGGATACAATCAAGTTAAAAGCGCTAAAGAGAGCTTTAGCTTTGACGGTAATGTCGTCCAAAACGATGATTGTGATGATAAAGAAAGAAAAATTTCATCTCATAAGGTCGAAGGTAACATTCAATTTTCTGATGATAATGCTTCAACTACACATTCTGCCAATATAGGCGATCCCAATTCGTATGGCATTATCAATGAAAAAATGCCGCCCATAGCCAATCTTCGGCGCTCGCGACGCATGCAAAGAAGCGCTCTTTCGCTTCGCTTTAAGAGGCAATGGTCTATTAAGCAGCCAAAGGAAAAAGCTTCTTCTGAAACCATAAAACAAACATGGGAATTGGATGCTCAAACCGTTAGAGATAAGAGTAACCCTTACATTATAGACAATAATCAAGAAGGCAGTGAAAATCATTCCTTCGCGCGTAGCTTCGTACCTGATGGCGAATGGGAGGTGAGCCTTGAACTTTTTGATGCAGCCCTTTGCTGTGCAAATGATCGAGAGAGCCTTATCGAGATAGCAGAGGAATTTTCAGATCGCTTAAAATATCTACCGAACCAAGCAAAAGCGAAATCTGATAAGATCTTCGAAAAGCATGCCTTTCGTATTGAGCATGGCTTCCCTGAAAATGAGGTTCATAAGCATGAATGCAGGGTTCCAATTGATGTGCTAAAACAGCCTCTCGATGAGGGCAGCACATCATCGATAATCGTTTCGAAGGGTGATGCGCTATGAAAAGGCGCCGTTCACTATCCAATATGGATCGCCTCAATCTCTTTATTCAGCGCCATGGGCAATGCGCGCATTGCGAAATGAAGATTATGCCCGGCAAGAGGTGGGATGTTGATCACGTCATTCCCATTGCACTTGGAGGATCCAATAATGTGGAAAACCTTCAGATCCTTTGCTGGTCATGCCACATAACAAAGACAGCCTATGAAGATATACCGCGCATCGCAAAGACGCATCGCTTGCTTGTAAGGCATCATGGAGCTAAGCGATCACGGCGTCCCCTTCCTTGCGGTCGAGAATCGCCCTTTAAGAAAACCATGGATGGAAGAATTGTGAAGCGGAAATTAAATTAACGAAACCATTGTGCGTCGCTCATTGCGATGATTAATTAGACTATTTTTAAGATTGCCAATAGGAGGCCAATAATGCAAGCAATTGGGGAATTCGAGTTCAATAAACACCTTTTTGAAATCCTCAAAGCGGGCGATGGTGGTAAAGACCTAACAATTAAAAAAGAGGCAAGCCAATCATCTAACCACCGCCAACCCATCGCATACAAAAACAGAATTGAACACATGCGAGAAGCAGCTAATGAGCTGGCTAAGATCAAAAAATCTGTCTAAAAATGGTCTCGAAAGATGAAGTGATGCAATGCTAGACGAAGAGAGTAGATATTGATTGTCATCGACACATCAGCATATGCACCTTAATTTTTTTTATCATAAAGCTGGAATAGGCCTAAAGCACCTCATCGAAAAAGGGCGTGATTTTAATACGACCTTCTCTATTTATAGCGATCTATTAAGAAAGCCCGCCTTTTTTAACATGGTGTGAAGCAAGCCTAAGCCAGGAAACTGGCATCTCGGGTGCGTGGTTTGGAAGAATTTCGAGGAAGCGGCTCTTGGAAATGACTGTTCCATGAAGGAGAGTGTGAGGCTCAACCTCCTTCCAAGTCGTGCCATCTCGACTGAGGCGGTAGGCGCTATGCTGTGAGTAAAGGCCCAGAGAGCCAAAAATAGACACAAACGCCACAAAGGGGCGCATTCGATCTTCTTCCATGGTATCGCCCTTCTATTGCCTTTCGGCCACATCCCTTTTCAGGACACCACCTTGCCGGGTGAGGCAGGTTGGCGGGGCTTTTCACCCCTTCTTGATGATGTTCAAATTGTGCCATGCTAGATTTGAGAGGTCAACAGGCAGCCATAGTTCTAGATCAGGCTCCTAAGACCTTTAACCCTAAAGTCGACCCCTTATTGCCGGCCTTGGAAAACTGCCTATAAAGACGATGATGGCTGATACAGGTATTGCGTTCAGCCATCACCTATTCTCGCCATCCAAATCCTCCAATCAAAAGCATTATGAATTTAAGGTTCTCGTTATTGGTCCTTCTAATGGCGACACCATTGCACCGAAATAGTGGCCTAACCAATATGCTTATTTAAGATTTGAAAAAAGGATCGTTTACGGCAAAATCCCATTGCTTAATGGGCTTTCGAAGCCTCAAGATTGATCTCTTTGCTTAATTGTTCATGAGCATAGATCCGATCATTAAGATCGAAAGTAAAATGGCTGCGAAGGGAACCCAATGAGGTGCCCTAAAGGAAGACGATTTCTTAACATGCGTATCATGGATTTTAATCAAGGCGCAGTTCACGGCTATGAAAATGGCTAAGGTTATATAATTCACGATGGCGAGGAGATGGCTAAAGTTAAAAGCTAGCCCAATGAATAAGATCAGGATAGTTGCGAAAAAAGTTGCAAGGATGGGTGTCCCCGTTCTGTGGTGAACCCTTCCCAAAGAGTTTGGAAGATCGCCTATTCTCGCCATTCCATAAAAGAGACGCGAAAGCATCGTGATTTGGACCAGTGTTCCATTTCCAATCAAGAAAAATGCAAAAATACTAAATAAAAATGCGAATTGATGTGTGAAGAGGGAGCTCAGTGGTGTCTGCCCTGATGCTCCACCGACAAGAGCTGCTACAGCGACAGCGCAATAGATCAAAACACTCAAGCCGACTGATGTTAAAATAGCTCGTGGAACAACACGTTGTGCATCCTTGACCTCTTCAGCCATATTGGCGAGGGTTTCAAAGCCTACATAAGCAAAAAAGGCGATGAAAGAACCTGCAAAAATATCTTTCATGGATGAAGCTTCAAAATCGAAAATTACCGATAGTTTCGCTATATCGGCACGGTAAATGCCCATACCAAAGGCCATTAGGAGACCAAGAAGCTCGAGGGCTCCAAAAAGGGCAGCAATAAAGACGCTTGTCTTTACGCCAGAAGCTGAAATCAAGCCGAAGGCGACGATGAGAATGGCAACGCCAATCTTATCCTTAACGGGAATGATATCAGCCATGTAGGAGACGGCGCCATGTGCGATGGCTGCCGCCGATACAGCTGCTGCGATCGTTGTTGCCAATCCTATGACAAAACCAAAGATGTGAGAGTTAAAAGCTTTTTGGACATAGGCAGCAGCTCCTGCTGCCTCTGGATAGCGTGTTGCGAGTTCTGCGTAGCAAATTCCCGTTAAAGCGGCACAAATTCCAGCCAGAAGAAATGAGAGAGGTGCTGCGCTTCCTGCCCGAGAAATGACTTCACCAAGAGCCACATAAATCCCAGCCCCTATGATGACGCCCAAGCCATAAAAGAGAAGCGGCCAAAAAGTGATAACGCGCCGAAGTCTCCCACTTTTATTTTGTTTGAACGGGTCAAGCATCATGAAAAACAATGTAATCCATAGGAAGTCAAATGCCCAATATCTGCATCAATGAATATTTATGATATTTATAAAATCAGCTTTAGCTCGGCTCTTGTTTAGTCGCCTGCAAGAATTTGGTGTACAAAAAATCGGTCGACATAAACCCGCCACGTCATTATGTGGCTTGCAGTCTCATGTTTATGGGGTGGGGGTCTGAAGGGCGGCGCACGCATTCATGCGCAGCCCATCAAGTATCAGCCCAGATGAAACAAGCTATAAAGCATCGCTGCCTTGGCCTCGCTCGAGGTTGCAATACCGACAAGTACATCTGCACGCGACATCTGATGCTGGTCGAGAGCCAGTGTCCATTGGCTTAGGCCCGGCATGTCGGGATTGCGGCCGAGAACCTTTTGGTAGAGCGAAGTAACAAGTTCGATGGAGGAAGCGGCTTGCCCGTGACGATTAACAAATTCATCCGAGGCAATGAAAGCTTCCGCTACAGCTAAAAACGCTCGGCCTTGCGTGAGCGCCTTCTCCCAAGATTGAAGGCCATTCCAGTCCGGCGTGCGGTCGAACGCTGCCTTGTAGAGAAGCGTGATTTCCTGTGTCGCTTGCGAGCTTGTCTGCAACAGCTTGCCATCCTTGAATTCAATTTCCTCAACATTCTTAATTACGAGCTTGCTGCTTGGGCCAACGAGCACGGTTTGGGTGATGCCATTCACCTTGCTTGTCGTAATGACATAATCCGAAAGCGCGCCATCGACCACTACTTGGTCATTGCCAAGCGCACCATCGATCACCCAGCTGCCTGACGACACGGTGATTTTGTTTGCGCTGCTGTTACCCTGTACAATGTTGCCAGCACCGAGCCCCGAAAGGACAACGTCTTCAACAGCAGATGGCAGAAGTAGCGTGTCCAGAAAAGCGAAGTCGACTACATCTGTTTTTGCTGTCCCCGCATTGGTCAGCATAGTTCCCGGCGCGCTGACATTGATCCTTTGCCCGCCATCCGGTAATGGGCTTGTGGTGTATTGCGCCGCCTGCCCGTTCGTGCCGGTATAGCTAAACACAAAAGCTGCTGAAGCAGCCGATACATTACCTGCTGTATCGGTTTGGCGGACTTGAACGGAGTTTAGCCCCGGCGCCGCCTGAAAATGCTCAGACCATGTCGTGCCACCATCGATCGAATATGTGACGATGGCGCCCTTTTCGATGCCGCTCAATTTTAAGGCACCCACCGACGTTGTCGGTGGTCCGCCAACCGCACCACCGAGCGCATTGGTAAGCACGCCGGCGTTTAGCCCGACTTCCGGTGCGCCGGGCGCTTTTGTATCGAGAACAAAAGTCAGTGCCTTGCTGGCTTGCGATGCTTGGCCAATATAATCGATCTGGCGAACATAAATCGTGTTCGTTCCCTCGCTTGCCTGCAGCGTTGCAGACCAGATAACGCCGTCCTTGGAATATTCTATTTTAGCTTGCGGCCACACACCCGAGACGTCAATTGCGCTCGTATTGGTGACGTGATCGCTTCCCGAATTGCCCGAATCTGTTTCCAGGGCAAGACCAGGCGGAGGCACCATGATGTAGGGGAGATTGTCCGTCGTGACATTCAGCGTCAGCTGGCCAAGGGCCTGTCCCAAGACAAGATTGTTTGTACCGCCCGTTCCCAAGACCGACCGATCGCGCAAATCCGGCAAGGCGAAGGTTGTCACACCGTCGCCGCCAAACCTGTTTCCCAAAAGACTGAACAAAGCATTATTGTTTTGGATGGACAATAACTGACCATCGGCCCGCACCCATCCACTGGGTGGATTTGTGCCTGCATACATCATGATTTGGCCTAGCGTCGGTTCGCCGCTCTGAACTTGTCCCCAAATGCCAGTCGTATTGATGAAGAAATGCAAGGCAAGCGACGGTCCCATCGTCGAAACCGGCAGGAAGGCGCTAGAACCTGATTCAGTGCCGCTCGCGCTCGGGATCAGAGTGATGGTGTCGGACCCCATGATCTGACCGATCGAGAAATTCCCGCCCGTGCCGACCGGGATGCGGCCGGTCAGATTGGGAAGGGCGAATGTGTTCACTCCATCACCGCCATAAGTCGTTCCCAACAGAGCATAGAGTTGCGGATAGGCGCTGATAGGAACCGTCTGTCCATTACATTGTAAAAAATTTGCGGGCACAAAATTTCCAGCAAACGGAACGACAACACCTATGGTACTATTCATCGGATTGTTTGGCTGAAAAGTGCCGTATGCCTGAATGAGATATTGAACGCTGGTCCCATATTGCTTGTTTGTGATCGGAAGAGATGAACCGCCAAGCGTATCTGGCAGATAAGCATAATCGATGATTTGCGTATTATTCGAATTGCCTGTGACCGTTCCGAGGGGTGCTGATGGCGATGCACCCTTGGTCAACCCTCCACTCAGCGATGGAACCTGAAAATTCTGCGGATAAGAGGTCGTTGAATTATTGTTGGGGCCAAAATATGGACCAATGACTGAATACAGGGCCGTGTTCTGCCACGATAATGGCAGGCTCGCACCATTAGCTGGCATTGCCATTTTCATCATATTGCTAAAGTCTGGATTGAACGCTGTTGTGACGATCATCCCCAGCGCCGTTCCGTCAATGCCATCGGTGAAACTGCCACCGTCGTCTCGTACCGGATAAAAACCATTAATCATAATCATCTGCGTCAACGCCAGCCCAGGCTGCGTTAAATTGACAGGAACGAACATCTTGACCTCACAAATTGAATTGTCTTCATACTAATCGCCTAAACCATCTTTGCACGCGGTAAATATTAGAAAGACAAAAAATTTCATCCAATCGACAAGAATTGCATTTAATTTGAGTTTGAACGTAAAACTTACCCTACGGTATGTGCGTCATAGGCTCATTTTATAGGCATTACTATGGTTGTGGAAACGCTCGAACGTTTTCAGTGTTCGAGCCTGCTCTTTTCCGTTCGCTCTATACGACAAGGACTGTTTGAAGGATGATCTGTGATCTTTCGAAAGCGACACCTCCCAAACCGAGGTATTGAAAGCAGCGCTATGTTGATTTGCTACGCAAAACCTTACTACACGATGACGCTTATACAATTGATGCAGGAAAAGCGTCTAGGTATTTTTGTGTCTGCAAGTTCATGGACCAAACGCGCGACCGCAAAAGCAAAAATATTCTTGCGTGTTCATTCTAGGCCTCATTGGGCTAGAAAACCTCTCGTTTCGCAACGGCTAGCTCTATACATATGATATTGATGGGGGATTGGTGCGCTGACGATAGGTAGGCTCTTAGAGCGTGGTGAAGACAGATAAAAAATTACGATTAATTATGGGTCTACTTTCATTAGCTTTTTTCAAAACGTGAAATATTACATCACCTCAATCAATACAATAGCATATCGTTTCATGCGCCTTATTGCTAAAAAATTATTGACTATTTGCTCTTAAAGCGCTGACCAATCCGCCCGCTAAAGCCAAACCTGCGGCGAGTATAAGCCCAACTCTTGGCGCGTCATCAAAGGGAAGAATGCCGAATAGCAAACCCATGCCCACAGCACCACAAGCCTGACCGAGAAGGCGTGTTGTTGCCTGCATACCTCCAGCAGCACCAGCTCTCTCACGCGGTGATGAAAGAAGCATGTTGCGATTATTGGGCGTCTGGAAGAGGCCGAAGCCTGCACCTGCTATGATATTGAAAGCAATGAGAGGCCATGGATTGTTCTTCAGGGGCCAAAGTCCTGCACACAAAAGACCCAACGAAAAAATGATACAACCAAAAAAACATAACTTCGCTGTGGATACAGAGTGAGACATCTTGGCTGCAAGGGGTGCAGCGAGTGCTACAGATAATGGCCATGGTGTCATCAAAAGCCCCACCATGAAGAGGTCAATTGATAATGTGCTCTGAAGATAGAATGGAAGTGCAATGTAACTTCCCGTCTGTGCGCTAAAACAACACAATGAAGCGATGACGGATAGGCTGATCGGCCTTTTCCGCAGTAAATCGATTGGAAAGAGGGGTGTTTCAATCTCGATTTCACGTCTGATGAGTAGGAAGAGGCTCATCAAACCAATTACAATTAAGAATAAAGCTAAAACAGGGCGCGTAACAAGAAAGCTTAGGCCGAAAACAAGTGGCGCAAAGAAGAAGGCATTAAGAGCAACGCTGATTGCATCCAGTTTTCTTCTAACGGATATGCCTTGAGGCAGGATGCGTGAAATCCAATAGACCAAGAAGCCGATTGGAATGTTAGCCACAAAGAGCCAGTGCCAGCTTAGAAAAGATAAAATCAAAGATCCCAAAGCTGGACCTGCAGCCGAAGAGAGGGCAACAGCCATGGCATTCCATCCAAGAGCTGTTGCGAGCAGTGTGCCAGGATAGGTGAAGCGCAAAAGACCTGCCATAACCGCCATTATTGCGGCTCCACCTATACCCTGCACAAACCGTGCAAAGACAAGCCATGTCAATGATGGCGCCACGATGCAAAGGCATGATGAGATGGTAAAGGCGATAACGCCAAAAGAAAATATACGCCTAAAGCCAACACTTTCACCAAGTGCTGCAAAGGGCAATAGAGCGATGACAAGGGCTATCTGGTAAGATGTTACGATGGACGTCGATGATGTCGGCGAAATCTCGAATTCATATGCTATTGTCGGAAGGGCGACGTTAACAATCGAACTATCGATGACAACAAGAGAAATTGCGGACAGTAAGGCAAAGCCTGCAAGGCGCCGCTCTCTTTCTGGTAAGCCATCTTCTGATTTGTGTTGTGACATCACAAGATACGTATATGTTTCTTTGTCATGAGAGAAGCCTCATATACTAACAAGCAGAGTTTCTGCGGCAACAGATGCCACTTCACTTCAAATGATCCCTCACTTTCAAGGCTCCGTAGAAAGAGGCCGTTCATGATCCGCCTCTTTAGTGATGGTCATAATTGGTATCAAGTGTAAGGTAACATAACCCAGCTTAAAAGGTTTTGTGAGGATTAAGCCTTCATCGTTCGAACCAGTATTACGAAGACGGGCAGTATTTGCGGGCCACAAGAAATTCATCATCAAACGTGCTTAAACGAATTTGATACGGAAAAATCATGCAATAAAAGCAAGGTCTTTCTTGTTGACCTTGCCTAATCATTTGAGGAAACCCGTGCTTAGAGATGAGTTCATCTACTAGGACCTGATCTATCCCCATACGCTATTTGGCACGTCGACCAATTGTTCGATGTTGGCCCTTCTCAGCATCTTACGGCATTCTTCATCGGCCTGCCGCAGGATCTCGCTTTCATTGACATGGACGGGAACGCGATTTCTCAGGGCTACAATGCCATCGACAATGACGGTATGGACGTCATTTCCGTTTGCGAAGCATACCGTCCGGAAAAGCGGCATGTTGGCAGGATAGAGATGGGGCCTATCGAGATCGACAAGCGTGATGTCAGCCTTTCGGCCCGGCGCAAGAATGCCGATCTCGTTTTCAAGGCCCAAAGCCCTAGCTCCGTCGCGTGTACACATCTGTAGCGTGCGGCCAACGGGTAAAACAGATGCATCGCGGAAGTGGCGCCGATGATAATGCATGGCCTGTTGCATGTGGCGTAACATATCGGCAGAGCGATCGGGCGCTGTTGCATCCGATCCAAGAGCCACGGTGACGCCAGCTTGCATTAGTTCGGGTGCTGGGCATCGCCCATAGACTGATGCGATGGCGCTTGGATTATGGGCAATCATTGTTCCTGTATCAGCGCAAATCTTGATTTCTTCTTCGCTGAGGTCTGTTGCGTGCGATAGAAGAGCGTTATTCCCCAAAACGCCAAGCTGATGGGCAAAGGCAACGCTGCCTCCTTGATGGCCGTCCTGTGTGAATATGAGCTCAGCATCCTTTGCTAATCCAGCCGTTTTGCGGGCTTGGTCCTTGGCCAAATCAAAGTCCGCGGCGGACAATTCTTTCACATGCTCGTCGCGCAGTGTTGGCGTGATGAGGGCAATATTGATGCGCTGACCATGTGTGCCATGCCAATTTTTGATGAGGGTTTGGCAGGTTTCGATTTGGCGTTCGAAGCTCACAGGATAGGGATGCGCGATTTCTCCATCCCATCGTGCATAGGTGCGCGGGTGCGGGGGGCGCGTTGGTCCGATAGCAACAAGAGATCGTGTTCCAACGTCACGAACGCCTTCACAATGCGCATCGCAATAGACGGGATCATCAGTGCGTAGAATTGTATCTCCGCCGCCCAAAAGAGAGACGCCAGCCGTCACGCCGAATTTCAGGCGTTCCAATGCCGCGAGACGCGCTTCTGCGTACCAGAATTCCGGTGTCGATGCCACGGTATAGGCTAGTTCGCATGCGCGGTACCAAGCATCCGTGTCGCCAGCACCAAGTGTCTTTATAAGGCCGTGCCCCGCATGGGCGTGGGCGTCGATGAGACCAGGAATGATCGCCATACCCCTCGCGTCAATGATCTCAGGTGCCTGATGGCGCGCTAGAATATCTTTGGCGGGCCCAATATCAACGATACGATCCTTGACGATGGCAATCGCTCCATCATCAATGACGGTTCTCTTGTCATCCATGGTGATGATATGGCCATGTGCGATGATGAGATCTGCCATCATGTTCTCCTCAGGCCGATCGGCCAATCGTGTCGACCCTTGGAATGAGATCGATCAGGTTACGCGTGTAAGGATGTTCGGGTGCTGCAAAAAGCTCTTCTGCAGTCTTCATTTCAACGATTTGACCAGACTTCATCACGGCGACGCGATCGCACATCTGACGTATCACGGCCAGATCATGACTGACGAAGAGAATGGATAGGCCGGTCTGCTCTTGGAGATCTTTCAAGAGATTGAGGATCTGCGCTTGAACCGATACGTCGAGAGAGGATGTCGGCTCATCGCAGATGAGCAATTCTGGTCTTGGGCCAAGAGCGCGTGCGATTGAAATCCTCTGCCTCTGTCCACCTGAAAAAGCAAAGGCATAGCGCTGAGCTGCTTCGCGCGGAAGGCCTACAGCCTCAAGGAGTGTCTCAACTTCTTGGATCGCCTGTTTCTGGTTCTCAACAACATCATGGTGCAGCAAGGGTTCCTGGATCATCCGACCAATCCTCAGGCGTGGATTGAGGGATGAATAGGGATCTTGAAATACCATCTGGAGCATACGCCCCATGTCACGCGATTGAGGGGTATTCTCGCCGGCCACCTGATGGTCGTTGATTGTCACCGTTCCCGATGTGGGTTTGATCAAGCCAGCTATCACATTGGCCGTCGTTGTCTTGCCACATCCCGATTCGCCTACAAGCCCAAGTACTTCGCCTTTCTCAAGCTTGAAGGAAATGTCATCGACAGCACGGAAAATCTGAGGTTCACGAAAAAGACCGCCTGTCTGATACTCGACGACAAGTTGCTCGACATTGAGAAGTGGGCCTTTGCTAGTCGATGTCACTGACCGATAATTTTGTGCGATATATGAGCGCGATTGTGCTGCACCTGCGTTCTCATCGCTGAGAACGGCAAAGCGATCGAGTTTCTCAGCGAGGCGCGGAACGGCAGCAAGGAGTTGTTGTGAATAGGGTGCTTGTGGATTCTGCAGGACCTGAGCGACGTAACCCTGTTCAACGACCTCGCCCTGATACATGACGGTGACGCGATCGGCGATCTCGGCCACAACGCCCATATTATGAGTCACCAAAAGAACGCCAAGGCCGCGTTCATCGGCAAGGTCACGTATCAGTTTTAAAATTTGGGCTTGGACCGATACGTCGAGGGCCGTTGTTGGTTCATCAGCAATCAGCAGTTGGGGGCCGCAAGATAAGGCAGCTGCGATTACGATGCGCTGCCTTTGTCCTCCAGAAAGCTGATGCGGATAGGCTTTGAGTTTTTGCTCAGGCTCTGGAATGCCAACGGCATGAAGAAGCTCAAGAGACTTTATGCGTGCTGCATCCCGATCAAGGCCAAGGTGAAAGCGCATTGCCTCGCCAAGCTGGCTCTCGATCGTAAAGAGGGGATTGAGGCTCGTCATAGGGTCTTGAAAAATGACGCCGATATCGCGACCGAGCGTGGCTCCCTTATCACCCAGAACATGCCCGCCGACTTTGATCACACCTGCTTCGATAAAGCCGGGCTTTTCAAGTAATCCCGTAATGGCATTCCCGATCGTGGACTTGCCTGCACCTGATTCACCGACGATCGCATGAATTTCGCCGGGTTGAATTGTCAAAGATACGTTTTGTACGGCTCTGAAAGGAAGCTCATTCTCCCGCGGATAAACGATCGACAGGTTCTCGATAGAAAGTGAAGGTACCGCAATGCCCTTTTCATCTGTCGATTTTATCATCAGCGCTGCCCCCGTAATTTCGGGTTGAAACGATCACGCAACCAATCGCCGACAATGTTGACGGACAAGACAAGAATGACGAGCGTTCCTGCTGGGAAAAGCGCGATCCACCAAATCCCAGAAAACACGAATTCATTGCCGATACGGATTAGCGTTCCCAAAGATGGATAAGTGGGTGGCATGCCTACGCCCAGAAAGGACAAGGTCGCCTCTGTCAAGACAGCGCCCGCGAGATTGATGGTTGCAATGACGAGGACAGGGCTCATGACATTGGGGAGAATATGCACCAGAAGAATACGCGTCTTGGGAAGGCCGATGACACGCACGGCCTTCACATAATCTTTTTGTGCCTCAACCATGGTGGCTGCGCGCACAGTTCGTGCATATTGAACCCATTCATGAATGGCGATGGCACCGATCAGGATGATGGGTGCATAGGTGGGGCCCGAACCATCGGGAATGACGGCTCGTGCAATGCCTGCCACTAGAAGCGCCAAAAGAATGGTAGGAAAGCTCAGGATCACATCACCGACGCGCATGATGAGGGCATCGATTTTTCCGCCGAAAAAGCCTGCAATCAAGCCAAGGACGATCCCTAAAGTGGCTGCAACAAAGACGGCGCCGCCCCCAATGAAAATCGACACGCGTGCGCCGTAAAGAATGGCAGACAGAACATCACGGCCCTGATTATCCGTTCCAAGGAGGAAGCGCGGATCGCTACCTTCGCTCCAGAAGGGGGGAAGCTCAGAATCAGAAAGGCTGAAGCTCGCCAGATCGAGCGGGTTAGTGGGCGCGATAAGGGTAGCGAACAAGGCTGCCAAAATCATTACGCAAGCAATCAAGCCTGCGATGCGGACGCTCAAAGGAATTTTTTTGAGACCTGACATCATCACAGTGAACGTGTTCGCAAGCGAGGGTCGACGATGACATAGATCAGATCAACCACCATGTTGATGGCAACAAAGAGAAGACCGACAAAAAGTAGATAGGCTGCCATGACGGGAATATCGACAAAGCTCACAGATTGAATGAAAAGAAGGCCCATACCCGGCCATTGAAAAACGGTTTCTGTCACGATGGCAAAGGCAATCAAGGCACCGATTTGAAGGCCTGTCACAGTGATCACGGGCATGAGTGCGTTGCGTAGTGCCAATTTGAAGTGAATGTAAGATGATGGCAGGCCGCGCGCCTTGGCGTAGCGCACATAATCCGATGATAAAGCATCAATCATCTCTGAGCGCACAAGACGCATAATCAAGGTCGTCTGGTAAAGAGCAAGCGTGATGCTGGGCAAGATCAGAGCGCGCCATCCGCTGCTTGTCAGGAAGCCTGTTTGCCAACCCAAAACATTAACAGTCTGCCCACGTCCGAAGGATGGTAGCCATCCAAGAGAGACTGCAAAAATAAGGATGAGAAGGATGCCCGTTACGAATGTCGGCATCGAAACGCCGATCAATGAAATGGCTTGAATGATGCGTGCGAGAAAACTGTCGGGCTTGAGAGCACAATAAACCCCGAGCGGTATTCCCATGCTTAGAGCAAGGAGCGTTGCCACGAAGACGAGTTCGAGCGTGGCTGGCAGCCGCTCAGCGAGGAGAGCGGAAACGGGGCGCTGATTGCGAAAACTCACACCCAGATCCCCGCTCACGATTCTTTTGAGAAAGCGTGCATATTGGATAGGAACGGGTTGATCCAGTCCAAGATTGCGTGCCAATTCCGCCTTCTCTTCTTGCGTAGCGTCTTCACGCGATAGGACACGAACCGGGTCGCCGACATAGCGAAACATAAGGAAGGCGCATCCAGTGACGACGAGCATCACAAGGACGGCCTGAATAAGACGCGATGTCAGCGCCCGGATCATGGTCTCAGTTCACCTTTGCGAACCAAAGCCGGACATATTCATCCGGGAATTGCGGCAGTTCGACATTGGTCTTCATGGCCCAAGCGACGGGTTGCTGATGGAGGGGAAGGAAGTAGACCTCGTCCTTCGCAATCTTTAGGGCCTCTGTCAGCATGGCGCGGCGTTTCTTCTCGTCGAGTTCTACGCCTGCTTTGGTGGCAAGATCGTCAAAGCGTGGATCGGACAGGCCATTGGGGTTGTTTCCACCAAAGGCCGTTCCCTGTTTACGCGTCGCGAAAATGGCCGATAGAACGCTGTAGCTGTCCATGGGGGGAAGTGTGGCCCATCCCAGCATGTAAGCATCCGTCTCACCCTTGTCTTGGCGGGGGAAGTAAGTGGCGCGGCTTTCTGTCTTCAAATCGACGTCAATGCCCACCTTCTTCCACATGGCTGCAATAGCAACGCAGATTTGTTCATCTGCGATGTAGCGATCATTGGGGCAATCGAGCTTGGTTTTGAAGCCATTGGGGTAGCCAGCATCAGCAAGAAGTTTCTTTGCAGCATCGGGATCATATTTGGGAAGAACATCGAGGCTGGCGTCATAGCCCGGCACGGGTGGCGCCACCATCAAAGCGATATTGCGCGACTTGCCACGCATGACACGCTTTTGGATCGTGTCGAGATCGATGGCCTGCCACATGGCCTGTCTCACGCGCTTGTCGAGCATAGGATTTTTCTGTCCCGGCATAGCGAGCAATTCTGGGCGCATGTTAACGCCCAAGAAAATGACGCGAAGAGACGGTTCTTCCACCACTTTCATCCCAGCGCCTGACATGCGCTGCAAGTCCTGCAGGGGTGCTGGCGCCATCATGTCGATTTCACCAGAGAGAAGGGCAGCAACGCGTGTCGCATCAGACTTGATCGGCTTGAACTCGATACGCGTCAAATTATGTTGCGGCTTATCCCACCAGTCGGGATTAACAACCAATGTCGTGCCAACATCAGGCTTGTAGCTCTCAAGCTTGAAGGGACCTGTTCCATTTGCATTTGTGGAAGCGAATGTTGTGACGCCTGTTGTCGTATTGCCAGGCTTCAGAGCATTATTGGCCTCCATCCATTTCTTGCTCATGATGAAAATGCCAGACAAATCATTGAGCAGGAGCGGGTAGGGACCTTTGAGGACGAGGTCAACCGTTTGATCGTCAACCTTTTCCGCCTTTTCAACGGCTGGAAGATTGCCTTTTGCACGTGAAGTCGGGTCTAGGAGACGTGTGATGGATGCAACCACGTCATCGGCGCTCAACACATCTCCATTATGGAATTTAACGCCTTGCCGGATTTTGAAGCGCCAACGATTGGGCTCCACGATCGTCCAAGATGTTGCCAGTGCAGGCTCGATTTCGAGCTGCTTGTTGCGTCGCACCAAGGGATCGTAGATGTGGTGCTGCATATTCGATGTAAAGCTCTCTGTGTGGGCGTAAGGATCCATCGTGACGATGTCTCCTTGCGACGACCATTTGAGCGTCTTACCCAAGGTGGGTGTTGCAAGAGCCGTGGCACCTGCGAATAAGGTGAAGGCAAGCAAATGAAGTTTCATAGTCATCTCCCTCTCGATATTTATTCACGAAGACGTTACGGAACGCTTTGGAATGTTTCCTGCGTCCCAATCAGCAACCGACATGGTCGGAAGATCGAATAATTGGCGCGTGAGCGCATAGCCTTGTCCTCCCATGCGCCCAACAGCATCGAGTGCCAATTGATCGACATGGAAACGCTCTCGATCGACGAGATTGCTTCGAATATGAATGGCGACGACAAGACCAAGAATGATCTCGCGCGATTTCCCAACCGATATGCCCACATGGCGGCGGCATTCGAATGCAACAGGCGCTTCAGCGATGCGAGGGCATTGAATGAGAGAGCCAGGGGCTGTCGTCAGTCCGGCTTTTTCAAGTTCGTCGATGTGAGATGAGAAAGGCGTTGCCGTGACATTCATAGCCTCGACGAGGGCATTCGACACGATATTGACGGTGAATTCTTCCGTCATGCGGATGTTGTAAGCTGTGTCCTTGAAGGACATGTCGGCCCAATTCTCAACGCCAAGGGCTAAAATGGGCGGATCGGCAGAGAGGCAGTTGAAGAAACTATAAGGTGCGGCGTTGGCGACACCATCGGGGCTGAGCGTTGTCACCCAAGCGATGGGGCGTGGCACCACTGTGCCGATGAGAAGTTTGTAGATTTCGCGTGGCGAAAGATCGGACGTGTCAAAACGTGTGAAGGATGCAGTTTGCTGTGAAGTAGAATGTTGAGGTGGGGGCGCGTTAATCTTTGTCATGGATGGTAACCGATCATGGTCTCAGCCCCCGTGAAGCTGTGCCTGCATAATGTGATAGGATGCTTTTCAATCTTTGCTCATTTCGAGGTGTGTTATCGATGTGAGCACGTTCCTGAACGGCGCCAATGTGATGCGCCATGATGCGGCAAGCGTCCTCAGAGCGGCCAGCTTCAAGAGCGTCGATCAATTGAGCGTGTTCGTTCACAGCGCATTCTGATGAATGGGGTCGCCCATAAAGGGCCAGAATGAGGCTGCAGCGCGATGTCACTTCACTCACATAACGTGCCAGCAGGGCATTGCCTGTCATCTCAGCAAGGAGAATGTGAAACTCGCCAGCAAGACGAATGGACTCAGGTCCATCCTGCGCATGAGCCGATCGCTCTTGTTCTACATGTTCTCGCAGCTTCTTGGCGTCATCTTGATTGAGGCGACCCGCCAGAAGCTGTACGACGAGGTCTTCAAGTTTGCGCCTCACATCGAAAATGTCGCGTGCTGATGCAAGGCTGGGGCTTGCGACATAGGCGCCCTTGTTACGCCTTTGCTCAACCAAGCCTTCGCTTGCGAGGCGGGTCAGTGAACTGCGTACAAGGGTACGACTGACACCAAACTGCTCGCCGATGGTGTCTTCTGGGAGGCGATCGCCAGGGAGGAGGGCTTGCTCGATGATGGCGCGCCTCAGGCCCGCATAAACAGCGCTCGATCGGTCCGGCATGAGTGGACTGACGACGTCTTGTTTCGGCGGACCAGCCAAGGAGTGCCCCCTATCCAGATTGTATACAATAATGCAGAGTTATTGGATACAATCAATAGAGGATCGTCACCATGGGTGCGGATCAACAGGTTAGTCGCTCAACAGCCTCTGTCTTCATCAAAGACGTTCTTGTTTGGAGGAGGGGGCTCTCTGATCTCCTCCTGAGCGATGGAAAGATCAGCGCCTTCGATCCTGATCCAAAGACCATACCTGACAATGCTGTCATCGTGGATGGGAAAGGACAGGTTTTGCTACCTGGCCTTGTTGAGGCCCATACCCACATGGACAAGACACTTCTTGGGATGGGTTGGCACCCAAATTCTGCTGGGCCCTTGTTCATCGACAAAATCGACAATGAGAGACGGATCAGGCGTGAGATCGGCATCGATCCAAGAAAGCAATCCGAGAAACAATTGCGCCTCTCCATCACGAAGGGCAGCACACATTTCCGAACACATGTCGATGTCGATACAGAATGTGGTTTAGCAGGCATTGAGGGTCTTCTCGCAACGCGTGAAGCCTATCGCCACATGATGGATATGGAGATCGTGGCTTTCCCTCAATCTGGCCTCATGATTAGGCCGGGAACCTATGAATTGCTCGATGCTGCTCTTCATATGGGTGCAGATGTTGTTGGAGGTCTTGATCCATGCGCCATTGATCGTGCTCCAAAGGAGCATCTCGATCTTATCTTCGGTCTTTCAGAGCGCCACGGAAAGCCTGTCGACATCCATTTGCACGAACCGGCCGAGCTTGGCGCATTCTCGATGGAGCTCATTATCGAGCGAACGCGCGCCCTTGGCATGCAAGGCCATGTCACGATTAGTCATGCATTCTGCCTTGGTATGACAGATCGTTCTTATGCAAGACATTTGATGAGCCAGCTTGCGCAAGAAAAAATCGCAATCATGACGCATGGAGCACCTTCTCGACCCGTGCCGCCCATTGCTGAATGCTATGAGTTCGGCATCACAGTGTGCTCAGGATCAGATGGAATTCGTGATAGCTGGGGACCTTACGGCAATGGCGACATGCTTGAAAGAGCGATGATCCTTGGCTTGAGAAACAATTTCCGTCGCGATGATGAAGTCGAAATGGGCCTCGATGCATGCACCTATGGTGGTGCGAAAGTTATGAAAAGTACAAAATATGGCCTTGATGTTGGATGTGATGCAGATCTGGTCATGATGCCTGCCAAGGCCATTGCACATGCCGTGGTCGAGCGTCCTGCAAATAGAACGGTCTTCAAGAAAGGAAGCATTGTTGCTAAGAGTGGTGTGATTGTTGAAGGCCCTTCATAAGGCAATGATTTTTTGAGAAATCTTTCAGTGGGACAATTGATGCAGTGTATAATATAAAATATAATATAAGTCCATCCTTCGGGGGCGTTTTAAGACGTCAGAGATGCTGTGCCAATACGCCCGTGAGAGGTAGCCATGTTTCCCAGCAATTTTCTGTATGAAGCACTCATGCTCTACGCCGTTCTTGACCCCGTTGCAGCTGTGCCAATTTTTCTGTCCGTTACGACCGGTCTTAATCGTGGCGAGCAATTGAAAGTTGCTGCCCTTGCGATCTTCATTTCGCTCTTGATTTTCTGCTTTTTTATATTCATTGGCCATGGCTTGCTCAATGCTTTGCATATTCCAATGGCGTCTTTTCAATTGGCTGGTTCAATTATTCTTTTTCTATTTGGTATACAAATGGCAATGGGTCGACTTCACGGCGAGCCCAGCACATCGCCCCATTCCGAAGGCTTAATCGAAAGAGCTATTTTTCCGCTTGCAACACCTTGTATCGCTGGCTCAGGCTCAATCATGACAGTCATGATGTTGACAGACAATGTTCAACGCACACGCGCAGAACAATTACAGACAATTGTTGTACTCTGCGTATGCCTGCTCTTGCTATTCCTGGTTTTGTCACTCAGCAGCTGGATTTCACGCTTCCTAGGACGCGCTGGTATTGAAGTAGTGAGTCGCGTCTTTGGTTTGATCTTAACCAGCGTCGCCGTGACAAATATCATCATCGCTATCAAGTCGAGTTTTCATCTTTCATAATAACAAAGGCGAGGAATAAACATGCAAACATACGCTTCATTGATAGACAGAAAACGCAAGAACCAATTGGATGCTGTGTATAGCTTATGGGGTCAATGGCATGAGAGCTAAATTCAGTTTTTCCTGCGCCCATTAGGTATGGCCAACTGCTTCAAGGCAGGAAAAGATCTCGAGCTCATTTTTTTCTCCTCATGACAGCGGTTCTGTCTGCCTTCTACGCTTTGAACGCCTTCAATGATTTTTGTTAAAGAAAGCCAAGCTCAAAACCTTATCAATCAATGACTCAAACAATATAAACATATGCCGCTATCGAGCCGTCTCAAATTCGCTCTCTATAACCACAATTCTGGTTTGAATATAGGGGCGCATGACAATCTACAAGATCGAGAAAAGAAGTGTCCGGTACGTCCGAGTTTGAGACAGAGAAAAGAAATGTTATGTGATCAAAGAGTATGGTCAAAGCCTCTGTCACTAATGTTCTATAGGAAGAGAATTTGATGTCCCTGCAAAATAATATTTCAGACCGGAGCGGACATAATAATGTCAAACGCCGATCATTGCTGGCACATATCACTATCGTAATGTATAAGGCATTTTATTCGTGATCCTATCAAAATCGTTGGGAGAAAATATTTTCTTTGGAGGTTTAAAATCAATTTTATGTGTTGGATGGAAAGTTATTCGGTCCCATCCCTAAGCGCTAGATCATTAAAGCTCTATTCTTAGCCAGCTGCGCTTTGGCTCGACCGCACAGCCCAACCTGTCATCCTGCGTTCTAAGGCAGCAAAAACCGCATACATCGCGATCCCTTCAATCGCTAAAGCCATCAAGCCAGCAAAGACAAGCGGCATTTGAAAATTCGATCCAGCCTGTGTCATTAAAAAACCAAGCCCCGCATTTGATGCAATGGTTTCAGAAACGACAGAGCCAACAAAGGCTAGCGTGATTGCAATTTTGAGTGATCCAAAAAAATAAGGCATAGCCCGCGGAATACCAACCTTGAGCATAATATCTAATTTGTTGGCACCAAGCGCACGAAGCACATCTTCCATTTCAGGTTCAATCGTCGCAAGGCCTGTAGCGACATTCACAACAATAGGAAAAAACGAAATCAGAAAAGCCGTAATGATCGCTGGGACCTCGCCAATGCCAAACCACACAACAAGAATGGGCACAACAGCAACTTTTGGAATGGAATTAAAGCCAATCATCACCGGGTAAAGGCCGCGATAAATCGTTCGCGACCAACCGACAAGCAAGCCTAACGCTAATCCAAAAGAAACAGCAAGTCCAAAGCCTGCCAAAGTCGTCCATAAGGTAACAAATCCATTACGCAGCAGCGGCTTATAATAGCGTACCATCGCTTCAACGATCACACTGGGTGCTGGCAGAATAAACTGATCAATATTGAAGAGACGGCAAGCGGCTTCCCAAATTGCGAAAAGACCAAGCGTGAAAATCCATGGCGCTAGCCTGTCTATCGTGAGCGTCATGAAGTGCGAACCTCGGCAATGTCTTGGCGGAGCTCATGCACAAGATCCACAAAGGGTGGCGTGTAGCACACATCAAGATCGCGCGGCTTTTCAAATGCAACGTGCTTGGTTTTGATCACTCGGCCGGGGCGCGCGCTCATAACGTGAATATGATCAGCAAGAAAGGCTGCTTCCCTCAAATCATGTGTGACAAGCACTACAGTGAATTGTAATCGTTGCCACATATCACGCAGCACGCACCATAACTCTTCGCGCGTGAAGGCATCGAGTGCAGCAAAAGGCTCATCAAGCATCAATAGAGCGGGTTCGTGAATTAAGGCTCGGCATAGTGATGCGCGTTGTTGCATTCCGCCTGACATTTCCCAAGGATAGCGATGACTAAAACCTGAAAGGCCAACACTCGTGAGTAAAGCCTCGGCTCGCTCCACATAGGAGGCGCGTTTTTGCCGAAATTGCGAGCGAAAGGGTTCCACAATCTCAAGCGGCAAAAGCACATTATCAAGAACAGAACGCCAAGGCAGCATATTGGCATTTTGAAAAGCCATGCCTGCTATTTTTAACGGGCCATTCACAGTATGGTTATCAACAACGACACGCCCTTTTGTGGGCTTAACAAGACCTGTCACTAATTTCATGAGAGTAGATTTGCCGCAGCCCGAAGGCCCAACCACTGCAGCAAATTCTCCGCGCTTAACATCAAGTGAGAGATCACGAACAGCCACCACATCGCCATGGCGCGTAGGATAGGCTAGTGTAATCGCCTCAAGTCTAATCATTGTAATTTGCGCTGATCAGCCGGTGGCAGATAGGTGCGTACAAAAACGTCTTCTGCCTTAGGTTTTGTCTTGAAGTCAAAGGTGTCGGCAACTTGATCTATCGATTTGGCTAGACGCGCCATATCGACATCCCCCACCCCATTGGCCTTTACCCAATCTGTCGCCATATTGTCCCGAATAGCCATTTTTAAACGGGCGAGCTCAATTCTCTCATCAGCCGTATCATTGCGTTTCATGACAGATTTAATTGCCGTTTCTGGATCTTTAATCGTATCGATTAATCCCTTGGTCGTGGCACGGACAAAGCCTTCAATAATCTTAGGGTTGGCTTTTGCAAAATCCGGATTGACCATAATAGCATTACCATAAAGGACCAGCCCATGATCGCTCATTAGCATCACAGAAATATCTTCGGGCTTAATACCGTTTTGAATAAGGTTGAAAAAAGATGAGAAGGAAAAGCCTGTAATCGCTTGCACATCACCCTTGGCTAGCATGGGCTCACGAACAGGAAAGCCAACATTTTCAATTTTCACTTTTCCAGCATCAATTTTGTTTTCTTTAACAAAAGATTTCCATTGCGCAAAAGCCCCATCAGGGGCAGGTGCGCCCAATGTTTTACCCTCTAAATCTTGCGGCTTTTTCACATTATTCTTTCCAAGGCTGACAATAGAAAAAGGCGGACGATCATAAATCATCATCACGGCCTTCACGTCTTTATCCGGATTTTGATCCCGGAATTTAAATAAGGAATTGATATCGAAAAAGCCGAGCGGATATGTTCCGGCTGCTACACGGCCAATCCCCGCGACGGAGCCCGGCCCCGTATCAATAGTCACGTCAAGGCCCTCTGCCTTGTAATAGCCCTTGTCTAGCGCCACGAAGTAAGGGGCTGATGGACCTTCAAATTTCCAATCGAGGGCGAATTTGACAGGCGTTTGCGCCGCAACATGCCCCGATCCCAAGAAGGTGGCGGATATGGCCATGCAGGCCAAAGCATGAACCCATTTCATCAAGCGCTCTCCCTCAAAAACAATTGCACCATTTTGAACGCAGCCTTGAACTTGGCAAGCGCTAAAACCGTAAGGCAAAGCCCATGCCATCAGGAAATCTCGGGCTGGCTTCTGAAAAGACGAGGTTTTATCGCTTGGAGCGCCCCAAAAGTTGGGTGCCTTGCTGATTACTCTGATGCTTTTTAATTGAAATGCCGAAATCTTACGCACATTCGAGGGCGCCAATTGTGAAAGGTCCAAAAGTGCATGAAGGGCAAAACAGGGTTGATATTCAAGGGAGCGATTTGTCTAATCCTTCCATCGTCCTCAGCGATAATTGTTTGGCTTTTTTAATATCTCTAACAGCCTGCTTTTAAACGCATATCATGAAGGCTCAATTTGAGAGGTTCAGGAAGACCGATCGGCAATGATGGTGACTAAGAAAATCGCTAGGCTTACGGAGCCTTCTTAAAAATCATGCCCTGTAAATCTGGATAAGGCGGTGCAAACGTTACGCCGCTTCGTTCAAGTATGGATCCTTTATAGCCATTGTGTGGTGCAGCGAAAAAAAATGCACTGCAACAATTCATTGTTTCATTCCTCGGCCCTTGACACAGGGAAAGCACTGCGTGCAGCATTCTAAACGAAGTGCGGTATTGTAAACGTCGCGCTCTGGCCTCGGGGGAGGCTCTGCCGCGCGCCGCCGCAAAAGGCAGGGGGGAGCCTATGACCGTATCGACACGAAAAGTGGCTATCGTCACGGGCGGAGCGCGCGGTATCGGGCGCGCGTGTACGCATGAACTTGCCAAATCGGGGTACGACATCGCGATTGTTGATCTTTTGCAGCCCGAGATGGAGCGCACAAAGAGGGAACTCGAGGATCTAGGGGCAAAAGTACTGATTTTTGAGGCTGATGTAGCCTCCTTTGCCCGTGCGCAGGAGATCGTAGCTGAGGTTCACAAGGCCTTTGGTCGGATCGACTTCTTGATGAACAATGCCGGTAAGGCAAACCCGATCGGTATCCTCGACATAACAGAGGAAGAATTTGACCGCACGATCGCCATTAATCTCAAAAGTTGCTTCAACTATATTAAGCCTGTTGCGCCCATCATGATGGCACAGGAACAGGGTGGCCGCATCGTCAATATGTCGTCCCTCAATGCATTAAGCGGCGGCGTGACAAGTGCTGTCAGCAAGCACTCTTATGCTGCTGCCAAAGCCGGTATTCTCGGCTTAACACGCTCTCTCGCAAAGGAATTCGGCTCCAAAATCCTGATCAATGCACTTTGCCCAGGCGTCATTAAAACAGAACTGGGCAATTCGCTCACAAAATCGCGTGAGCCGGAGTTGATCAAAGGCATTGCTGCAGGACGTCTCGGGTCGCCGCAAGATGTGGCGCAAGTTGTGAAGTTTCTCGCGACATCTGAGCCATGCTTCCTCACAGGACAGCATTACGTCATCGATGGTTTCCAATGGTCTTGCTGAGGCGGATATCATCGGCATGAATATTTCCTTTGAAGGACAGAACATCCTCGTCATAGGTGCAGCACGTGGTATTGGGCGCGCCATTGCCAGCTCTTTTGCCGAGGATGGAGCATCGGTCTTTGCGGCCGATATTCTGCAAGACGAACTTGAACCTCTAAAGAAATCGATCATTGGAGACCGCATTACGACCCTCAAAATCGATGTGATGTCGGAAGAATCGGTTTTTCATGCTGTCCAAAAAGCAGCAGGGCAAGATCGACGCATAGACGTCGTTGTCTATGTGGCAGGAGGCGTTGTCGGTCGCCGCCAGCAACCGATTGATGAGGTCACCACAGAAGATTTTGATGCTGTTGTCGACGTCAATCTACGTGGTGCTTTTTTCACCATTCGTGCTGTGCTTCCTTTGATGAAGAAGCGCCATTTTGGGCGCATCATCGTCATTGCGAGCCCTGCAGGCCTCACGACGAGCCTCACTGGCATTCAAAGCTATGCTGCATCGAAGCACGCCCAAATTGGGCTTGTGAAGCAGGTGGCGCGCGAGGTGGGGCAGCATGGTGTGACGGTAAATGCTGTTGCTCCAGGATTTATGGCAACAAGTCCTGACTATGAGAGACAATGGAATGGCTACACAGAGGAGTTCAGGCAGAACTTCGCCAAGAATATTGCAGTGCGGCGTATGGGGCGTCCGCAAGATATCGCCGATGCCGTCTTGTTTCTTGCTTCAGATCGCGCATCATTCATCACGGGTCAAATCCTGCCTGTGACGGGTTCTCCGCTTCTTTAAGGCAAGGCAATGAAAAGAAAAGCAGAGAAAAGCAAAGCCGATCAACATTCGATCATAATCTAACCACCACAGGGAGTTGACATCATGACTGGAAAGTTTCCACCTCTCACAATCAATCGTCGTGCAGCTCTTGCTGGTTTGTCAGCTACGGGCCTTGTGGGTATGCACAGCCCCGCCTTTGCCGCGCGCCAAAAGTTTGTTACGGCCAATAACAACCCTTATGATCTTCTTGATCCGCACCAGCTCTTTGATATTGGGCGCATTGCTGTTCGGCTCAATATGTATGATGCCTTGACGCGTTGGGTTGATAATCCGCCACGTCTTGAAAACTGGTTGATTGAAAAAGTCACCATCTCTCCTGACGGCAAAGTCTACACCTTCGTTATCAAGCAAAATGTAAAATTCCATGATGGAACCGTTATGACATCGGCTGATGTCGTCTATTCTATGGAGCGTATCCTCGCTCTTAAAAAGGGTGCCTATGGTCTTTTCAAGGACGTCATCGAGCCGGGAACCACAAAGGCCCTCGATCCAAGAACAGTGCAATTCACCCTGACAAAGCCCTTTGCCGTATTCATGGCCGTTCTGTCCGAGCTTTGGGTTGTGAATAGTGCTCTTGTTAAAAAGAACGAAAAGAATGGCGATTGGGGTGCCGACTGGCTTTCCAAGAGTGAGGCTGGGAGCGGCGGTTATGCCCTACGCCGTTATGATCCTGCCATCGGCTTTCAAACGGCACGTTTTGAGGGGCATTTTGCTGGATGGGGCAAGAACCCTATCGATGATGCTGAATTTCGCGGTGTATTGGAGACAGCAACACGTGTTCTTGGCGTGATGAAAGGCGAGTTCAATACGACGGATGGTTATCTCCCTGCTGAGCAGATGGCAAGGATGAAAGAAAATCCGAATATCAAGACATGGGAGGCGGAAAGTATCCGCACCTTCTACTTCATCATCAATCACTGGAAGGCGCCACTCAACGATGTCAATATGCGCAAGGCTGTTTGCTATGCGTTCGATTATGATGGATTTAACAACAAGATCCTCAGCGGAACGGTTGTGCGCAATAATGGCATCATCCCCAACCCCATGTGGGGCGCTCCGAAAGATCTGCAGGGATATACTTATGACCTCGACAAGGCAAAGTACCATTTGTCGCAAGTGAAGAATGTACGCCCCTTGCAAATTGGTGCTATGGCCGGCTATCCGCAGTCTGAACAGGCTGCGCAAATGCTTCAGGCTGGTTGCGCCAAAATAGGTCTCGAAGTGAAGATTGTGTCTGAGCCATACACAACGATTGCACCTAAGCTCAATGATCGTGAAAGAGCTCACGACCTCATCCCATTGTGGAGAAGCGCCTATTTTGCTGATCCGCATAATTGGACAGGCTTTCTGTTCAATTCGAGCAATTTTGATGCTGGCAATGCCAGCTACTATAAAAATCCTCGTGTCGATGAGCTATGCAACAAGGCCTTAATCATTACAGATCAAGACCAGAGGCGGGTGATGTATGAAGAAGTGTCACGCATTCTTGTTGAAGATGCTGCTGGCATTTTTATCAACAACACTAAATTCCATGGCGCCTTCACTAAAAACGTAAAGAGCATTCGTTTTTGTCCGATTGGCGATGCGCAAGACGTACGCTGGATCGAAATGCAGGGCTGATACCTGATGCGCATTCTCGTCTTGGCATTGAGGCGCATTGCCTGGATGCCGCCGACGCTTCTCGGTTTGATCGCGATTGTTTTTACAATTTCGCGCATCATTCCAGCAGACCCGGCGCGTGTTATTGCAGGCGAGAATGCATCACCTGCTCAGGTTGAGGCCTTACGCCAAAAATTTGGCCTCGACCTACCATTGATGCAGCAATTCATGCGCTATCTGCGCGATATAGTGAATGGCGATCTTGGTATCAGCCTTTATTCACAGCGTCCCGTTGTGGAAGATCTCCTTGGGCGTCTTGCTGCGACTTTTGAGTTGGCGATTGCAGCCATGTGCCTTGCCATCATGATTGGTGTTCCTCTGGGTGTCGTATCGGCCCTTCACCGCAATCGATGGCTGGATCAGGTCATTCGTCTTGCAACCATGGCTGGATTGGCCATGGCCGCCTTTTGGCTTGCCATTCTCCTGCAACTTTTCTTCTCCATGACATTGGGCGTAACACCCGTTCAGGGACGTATTGATGGTTGGGGTCCAGATCAGATTACGGGTTTCTATACAATTGATGCCTTGATCAATGGTGATGGGGAGACTTTCGGCAAGGCTCTTCGCTATTTAATCCTTCCAACGGCAACATTGGCCATTCCTGCTGCTGCAACGATTGTACGTTTCACACGAGCTGGTGTTCTTAATGCTCTTTCGAGCAATTTCGTCTTCTACCAGACAGCGATGGGTCTACCGAGACGAACCATCATATGGAAATATATTCTACGCAGTGCTTTTATTGGAACTTTGACGCAGATTGGTCTTGTCTTTGGTAATTTGCTGGCTGGCGCCGTCGTCATTGAAACGGTCTTTTCTTGGCCTGGTCTTGGTCTCTTTGCATATAATTCGATCCTGCAATCGGACTATAATGCCATTATGGCCTTCACGCTCTTCACTGGCTCCGTCTTCATCGTTGTCAACCTTTTGATTGATATCGCGCAGACGCTCCTTGATCCGAGGACGCGCTAATGAGGATGCGAAGGCTTTTCCGCGATCGTGCCCTTCTGATCGGTACTGTCATCATATCAATCCTTGTTTTGGTTGCCGTTTTTGCTGGGCCACTGGCAACCTTTCCAGATCACGTCACTGGTTTTGATCCAAACCATCGCTTGAAGGCACCAGGGTGGCAATTTCTTTTGGGCACTGACAGAATGGGCGCCGATATTTACTCGCGCCTCTTGTTTGGTGCGCGGTTAACGATCCTGATCGCTGTCACAGCGACGGGAACTGCCGTAATCATCGGTGTGCCGATTGGTCTCATTGCTGGTTATTTCGATGGATGGGCGAGCGAGGCGCTGATGCGCGTCTCTGATATTTTCCTTGCCGTTCCGCAAATCGTTCTTGCTATTGCCATAGCTCAGACTTTGGGTCCCAATATCCAGAACGTCATTCTCGCGCTTTCTGTGACCTATTGGCCATTCTGGGCGCGTCTTGTCTATGCTGAGACACGCAGCCAAAGGAATGAGGTTTACGTTGAAGCCGCAAAGGCGATGGGTGCTTCACCCCTACGCATTATGGTGATGCATATACTCCCCAATATTGCAGGCTCCATTATCGTGCGCACGACGATTGGCATGGGAGCTACCATTCTAGCGGCTGCATCACTTGGCTTCCTTGGTCTTGGTGCTCCTCCACCTGCTCCAGAATGGGGGCGCATGATCGCCGAGAGCCGTGAGTTTCTGCCGCAGGCATGGTGGTACGCTACGGCACCCGGGATCGCTATTCTCATGGTTGTCATGGGTTTCAATTTGTTGGGAGACGGCTTGCGCGACGTTCTCGATCCACGCATCAGGAGAGGTGGCGGCGATGGTCGCTGAAAAGCTTCTCTCTGTGGAAGGTTTGTCCGTCCATTACATAACAGAGGGCGGCACTGCGCGCGTTCTCGATCATGTTGGCTTTTCCATACGCCATGGCGAAATCATGGGATTGGTGGGCGAGTCAGGTTGCGGCAAGACATCGCTAGCGCGCGCCATTTTGGGAGTTCTGCCCGGCAATGCTGAAGTGGTTTCAGGAAAGATACTCTTTAAAGGGAGTGATCTTTTGCGCCTTGCGCCTTCAGAGGCTGAAGAAAGCATCAGGGGTCGTGCTATCAGCTTTGTGCCGCAGGATCCCTTTACGTCTTTCAGCCCGCTTTTCTCCATCGGTGAACAGATCAGAACCCTCATGCGATGGAAGTCACCAGATCGTAAGCCTGGTGAAAAGGTCTATGGCTCAGGGCGGCGTAAACGTGACCGTGAACGCGTCATGGCTATGCTGCAAGCTGTTCAATTGCCTGATCCAGAGGGCCTTCTTAAAAAATACCCGCATGAAGTGTCGGGGGGGCAGCGCCAGCGTTTAATGATCGCCATGGCTCTCCTTCCAGAGCCGCGCCTCGTGATTGCTGATGAGCCAACCACAGCGCTTGATGTAACAATCCAAGCGCAAATCTTGAAGCTTCTCAAACGCCTCATTACAGAGACAGGTGCTTCTGTCCTCTTTACCACCCATGATCTTGGTGCTGCTTGGGAAATCTGCGATCGCATCACGGTGATGTATGCAGGACAAGAAGCTGAAACAGCTCCCGTTCAATCTTTCTTTGATCGACCAGCGCATCCTTATACGAAAAAGCTGCTCGATAGTTTACCGACAGAAAATTCACCCCTCATCGGCATACCGGGACGTGTCCCGAGCCTCCTCAACCCTCCAGCAGGATGTCGCTTTCATCCGCGCTGCACGTCTTCGACCGAGATCTGCCATCACAAGCAGCCAGATGTGACAGAGATGGGTTATGAACATGCTGTCCGCTGCCATCATCCCATCATGGGAGGCGGACAATGAACGAAGATGTCATTTTAAATGTTCATCAACTTCAACAATATTTTCCTGTTCGAAATGAATGGGGCTTAAGAACCGGTTCGCTCAAGGCTCTTGATGGTGTATCGCTTCAATTGGTATCTGGAGAAGTCTTAGGCGTTGTTGGTGAATCGGGATGTGGTAAGTCCACGCTTGGCAAGACAATTGTTGGCATTCACCGCCCGACGGGTGGATCCATTGAATTTGATGGGCGGCCTATTCTTGCCCTTGATCGAAAGCAGGAAAAAGCCCTCAGGACACGCTTACAATATTGTTATCAGGATCCTGGAGCTTCACTTGATCCGCGCTGGACAATAGGGCGCTCCCTTGAGGAGCCACTGATCATTCATACAAATCTGAGTAAGGCAGAGCGTCTTGAGCGCGTCCATGATGTGCTGGATGCTGTCGGTCTACCAAAGGCCCATCTCGATCTCTATCCGCATGAAATCAGTGGTGGTCAGCAGCGGCGTATTGGTATTGCACGCGTCCTTATGTTGCGCCCCAATGTGATCATTCTCGATGAGCCTACATCGGGGCTTGATGTCTCAGTCCAAGCCACTGTCCTCAATCTTCTCGCTGATCTGAGAAAGGCCTATGATCTAGCTTACCTTATGATCAGCCATGATCTTGCCGTTGTCAGGAAGGTAAGCGACCGCATTGCGGTCATGTATCTTGGTCGGATCGTCGAGACTGGAAAGACGGATGACGTCTTCTCCCATCCTGCCCATCCCTATACGCAGTCACTTCTCGCCAGTGCGCCTCGCATAGGTAAAGAGCGCGTCACAGATCATTTTTGGCTTGAAGGAGAGCCGCCAAAACCGACCGATATTCCAGTCGCTTGCCGCTTCGCGCCGCGTTGCCCAAAAGCGCAAGACATTTGCCGTAAGCAGGATCCTGTTTTGCGGCCCATTTTCGATCATCAAGAGGCAGCCTGTCACTTCCCTGCATAGGGATGTGCAACAAAGGTGATATGTCATTATGAGCAAGGACAGCAAAACCGGTCTTCCAGAGCAGGTTGAATCATGGCGTTGGCCTGAACAAAAATGGCGCGGCATTGTCGACAAGGTTCGTGCTGGACGCTCTCTGCGCCCTGCATCATGGCCAGGTGGTGCTCACACGGCCGTGGCCCTCTCTTTTGACTCCGACCATGAGACGCAGGTCCTCCGCTGGGGGCATGAGTCGCCAGGTCGCCTCAGTGCAGGACAATATGGTGCACGCGCAGGCATGCCGCGCATTCGTGATCTTTTACGCAGATATGACATAAAGGCTTCGTTCTTTGTCCCTGCCGTCATCGCCCTTCTGCACCCAGATGAGCAGCGCGCCAATGTTGCCGAGGGACACGAGGTGGCCATCCATAGCTGGATCCATGAGTTGAATAGCCAATTGCCGCCAGAGCATGAGCGCGATCTTCAAATGCGCGCAGCCGATACATTGGAAGCCATTACGGGTGTACGACCTGTCGGTATTCGGACGCCATCATGGGATTTCAGCCCTCACACCCTCGCAATAACGCGCGAAATGGGCCTCATCTACGATAGTTCTTTGATGGCTGACGATGATCCCTATGAGTTGATGGAAGATGGTAAGCCCACCAATGTCGTGGAGCTGCCCGTCGAGTGGATCCGCGATGATGCACCCTATTTGGCTATGGATCGTTTTGGAGCTGCGCGACCTTATATGCCGCCATCAGGTGTCATAGAAGTGTTCAAAAGGGAATTTCATGGCGTTTATCAATCGGGGCCTGGAGGTCTCTTTCTTCTCACAATGCATCC
The DNA here is from genome assembly GCA_027488155.1 of Hyphomicrobiales bacterium. GTDB lineage: Bacteria > Pseudomonadota > Alphaproteobacteria > Rhizobiales > Beijerinckiaceae > TNE-4. The sequence goes on from JAIYCE010000040.1 coordinate 33,881, forward strand.
CCACATCATTGGTCATTGGAGCCGCATACAAATCCTCGAAGCATTGATCCAACATATTCGGGGTCATGCGGGGATATGGTTTGCAACCCATGCTGACGTTGCGCGTCATGTCCGTGCTCAGGCTAAGATGAAATGAACGTCCTTTTTATGAATTCTCGTATTAACTAAATTCTGGAGGGTCCCGCTCATTCAATGACGATGCGGGGCCTTTCTCTCATTTTCGAGGGCAAATTGCGATGAGTGGTAAAGTTCCATCCGTTGAACGCGCTTTGGGTTGTCTCGAGATAATGGCTACTTCGCACGAAAGCCTTTCTCTCGCTGACATAGCGCGCGTTTTAAATGCTCCAAAGAGCAGTGTTCTCATGCTTCTGAGGACGCTTGTCGATCTTGGCTATGTGGAGAGGGGCGATGATGATCGCTACGCTATCAATCCTGCCTTGATGGGATATGGTTCTGGTTGGATAGGCGGTAAGCAGGGCGTCCTTGTCAGGACAGCGTGGCAAAACCTGAAACAATTGACTGAAAGTGTTCAGGAAACCTGTTTTCTCGCTCATATTACGAGTGAATATGCCCTGCGATTTCTAGCCAAAGTCGTATCGCCGCGCGAAATCCGTTACGACGTCTCAATGCGAAAGCTCAGCGTTCCCCACAAGACAGCAAGTGGACGTGCCATTCTTGCTTATTGGGATGATGAGAGACTCAAGGCCTATCTTACTACTTGGAGTGCAAGTGATATTCCTACAAATGATCGGGTTAATCCACGAAAGCTCAAAGAACAAATTTTAGGGATACGCGATACGGGCATTGCCTTGATCGTCGATGAATGGGTTGCTGGTGCAACAGGTGTCTCAGCCCCAGTTTTTGATAGCGACAAAAAACCGATTGCAGCCATTACCGTCGGTGCTGTGACGGCAAGATACTTGGCTGATCGGGAGCAGATTATTGATCAGGTCAAGAAAGCAGCAGATCAAGTTTCAACTCTTTTGCCGCGAGGCATTAAAGCTTTCTGATAATCGAACGATCTATCATGCGTTTGAAATCATCAAAAATTTAACGTTGAGGGCTTATGGCCATCACTCGCGCTATTGTTGCGCCTTTCTTTTTCGAAATGGGAGCATTCTGTCAGTTCGAAAACGCCTGTCTGATGAGAACGCTTTCATTACCTGACGGAATGCGAATTTAATCTTCTTGATGGACGAATATAATAATCGTCCCCTAGGCGGCAGGGATAACCCAGATCTATTCAAGATCGCCATAGCCATCAAGGTTCAACGCCTGGTTCAAATGCCTCCTGCGCAGAAGCGTACACCATGCGAAATGGTTGCCCACAGCCCTACATACTCACATCGCATTCAATAAATGGCCCAAAAGATAAGGACAGATCTAGCCTCGTCTGGGTCCGTAGAAAAGCACCTTAATCGAAAACCCAAAAAGACAGACGCATAAACCATGCGGCTAGACATTTTAATGCCGATACGGCAACTTCGTCTTGACTTGCCATTTAAAGGCAACTCAACCGTTTACAGAACACGACCGTTCGATTGACCTAAGGGAATGCAGATGAGCGTATCGGAGAGCCTAAACCTTTGGACGTCGCGCATTCAAGAATTGGCAGAATCGGGTCGCCTTGAGAGTTCGATAAAAAGCGTCTTTGGCTTATCTGCAAATCAACATGGATTAGATGCGCTTATTGATGCTCTATCAAAAGGCAATTCATCCTATTTGCCTCACATTTTGGCTATCGATTCGGAAGTTTTATCTCATCATCCTGGCGCTTATTCTGCAGCGACAAACACGATTTATCTCAACCAAAACATTATTGATCATCCCTTATTAGTCGAGGAAGTTCTCACACATGAATTGGGCCATTTCCTAGCCGATCTTTTTTTTAATGGAATGGAAAAGCCAACGGACGCCTATCATTTTACCTATGCTGTTTTGGGCGGCGATAACACGCTCTTGTTATCTTCATATGATGCAAATGAGGCTACTAAAACGGGTACTATAGTGTTACCCGGCAACAATCACCCTATCGATGTTGCGTGGTTTGACACCCAGTTACATATCGATTGGTTTAAAGCAACATTACCTATGTTCAATGCCAATGCATTGTCCATTCTATCAGCGGCAGAGAAAGAC
>JAIYCE010000031.1 GCA_027488155.1 Hyphomicrobiales bacterium
CTGTGGTTGGATATGGGCTACTACGCCGAGATCCGCCTGTTCGGTGATCTCAAACAAAAGTCGGCTGGCGAGATCTTCACGGCGCGATAAGCGTACCTCTGCATAACGGAACCAGTCGGTATCGGCGAGCGAACGCGGTGAGACATTCACGGCGAGCTTCAGAGCTGGGTCTGCTTCAAGCGCATCCATTGCAAGTGACAGCATACGGTGATCGAGAAGCGCGATTGAACCATGCGCTTCAAGGGCCGCGACCAGTTCCTGCGTCGATTCCAGGCCGCCCTGAGCATCGGGAATCCGCGCCAGCGCCTCGTAAAACACAGGCACGCGCGAACCGGCGGCCACAACCGGCTGCAAGGCCATGGCGATCGTGCGCGTGTTGAGGGCGTTTAAGGCGCGCGTTAGCGGATCGGGCCCCGCGTCTGGCTGTGCCAAAAGGCGCTCCGCGGTTTGCAACGCCGCCATCGGGTGGCTGGCATCGCGGGGGATGCTCAAGACCGTGGCGGCGGCAGGCAGGCCGGCCTCGCGCGACAGGGCATCGGCTATTCGGTTCTTTGCACCGGCAAGGGCCGCGACGGGGCAGGTGCGAGCGAACAAGACAAGCATCTGCCCGACATATCCGGCCCGGTCGCCGAGCCGGGCATGGCGGCGTAAGCATGCCAGCCATTCGGGCGCGACTGGATCAGGGCCGGGAAGGGCGAAAGCAAACAGGGCCGCTTCGGCATGGGATGGCAGGGTGGCGAAATCGCGCGCCAACAAAGCCAGAAAATCAGCCTCGTGCGCGCCAGGTGCCAATGAAGGCGGTTCGGTTCCACGACGAACGAGCCCTTCAGCCCGTGCCGGTCTGCCATTGCGTGCAGCAAACCAGCGCCCGGTATCCTCAATCCAGAAAACCGACCCGTCGGGGCGGGTGAAACCGTAGACGGCCCGATATGGGACGCCAAAGCCCTCATCCGTCTCATTTGTGAACAGGACGGCATGGGCACGCGATTGGCCGGGTGAGCCGGCTAGCCTTTTGGCATAGGCGTTCCCGGTCTTTAGGCGGGCCATGCCCTGAAGGCCGAAGAAACGGGCCGCACCAGCACCCCAGACCAGCCGGTCGGCGGCCAAGTCCCAGCGATAGCTAATGGTTTCGGCGGCGAGGCGCGGACGTGTCAGCCGAGTTCGCCGTGGCCGTGTACGCTTCGTACCGGCCTGATGCTGCTTTGTCCCGGCCAATTCCCGCTGCCTTCTAGTTAGATCGCAGAGGAAGTCTGCCCGAGCCCGGTTAAGGCGGCGTTACGGCACGTCTATTGCTGGTTGAGCGAGAGAATTAGGGTGAACTTTCCGTTGCAGGTTCAGTATGAATCCACGCCTTGCCTTCGATCGTCAGACGCAAGCCCGGTGCCCATCGCGCTGGCCGCGGGCTGATTTCGTTGCGCAGGTGCTGGTCGGGTTTCTGGCAGGGAGAGCAAAAGAAAAGGCGCCCGCATGGGGCGCCTCGGATCGACCTTCCCGGTGCCGGTCCCGGCACCTCGACAAAAGGGTCTAGTTCAGTCCTTTGACTTCACTTTGAGGATCTGGCGGCCACGGTACATGCCGGTCTTCAGATCGACGTGGTGGGGACGGCGCAGCTCGCCCGAATCCTTGTCTTCGACATAGGTTGGGGCGGCGAGTGCGTCGGCGGAACGGCGGAAACCGCGCTTCATCGGCGAGGTTTTGCGCTTCGGAACGGCCATGGAACTCTCCGGTCGGTGTCGCGGGGCCCGTGCTCAGCCAACCGCGTGGAATTAGGAAGCCGGGCTTATACAGGGATTGGGGCGGAATGCAAAGGCCTTCGGGCGGTGTTTTGTGCGCTGCCCTTGCCAAAGCAGGCCTGCCTTTGTTTCATGCGCTCGATAAAGGGCCGTGTCGCGGGCGATTCTGTCGCGAACCCCCTCAGTCCGGGATCGTACATGCCGCCCCATACCCCCGATTTCAAGAGCCGGCTCGCCATCCATGCTGAGGCGGTGGAAGTGGCGCTTGCGGCGTTGCTCGATCATGCTGTCCGCCCTGGCGAGCTTGCCCGCCCTGCGCGCCTCATGGAGGCGATGCGCTATGCGGTTCTTGGCGGCGGCAAACGGCTTCGGCCCGTGCTGGTTCTTGAGAGCGCCGCCTTGTGTGATGGGAATCCGGAGGCTGCGATGCGCGTCGCATGCGCTGTCGAGATGCTGCATTGCTATTCGCTCGCCCATGATGATTTGCCGGCCATGGACAATGACGATCTCAGACGTGGGCGGCCCACGCTGCATCGCGTGTTCGACGATGCAATGGCGATCCTCGCGGGCGATGGTTTGCTGACCTATGCCTTCGATGTGCTCGCCGACGAAGCCACGCATGCCGATCCGCGCCTGCGCGCAGACCTTGTGCTCGGTCTCGCACGCTCATCCGGGCTTGGGGGCATGGCGGGCGGTCAAGCACTCGATCTCGAAGCCGAGGGACGTTACGACAAGGGTCAGCGGCAATCGCTCAATGTTGCCGAGACGCGACGACTGCAAGCGATGAAGACGGGTGCGCTGATCGCATTTTCGGCGGAAGCTGGCGCGATCGTCGCCGATGCATCGCCCGATCAGCGCAAGGCTTTGCGCGCTTATGGGCACGCAATTGGAGCGGCATTCCAAATCGCAGACGATATTCTTGATGTTGAAGCGGATGCAGCAACGCTGGGTAAGGCAACGGGCAAAGATCAGGCGCGTGGGAAGTCGACGCTCGTCGAATTTCTTGGCCTCGATGCCGCCAAAGCCGAACGCGACCGTCTGGTGCAGGAGGCGAAGACGGCTCTCATCTCGTTCGGCGACAAGGCTCAGATATTGTGTGTGGCTGCCGATTTCGTGGCTGCGCGGCAGTCATGAATTCTGTTGCGCATCCTTTTCTCGACCGCCTTTTTGCTGCAGGCCCTCGGCTGACATTGTCCGTTTTCGTCGGCATCGTGGTCGCCGTAGCGCTGCCTGACGGTCTTGAATTTCGGCTGACGACGCGCCTTCTCCTCGCGTGGGATTGCGGCGCTCTCACCTATCTCAGTCTCGTCTTCTTCATGATGCGCCATGCCGATGTCAACGAGATCAAGCGTCGTGCTGCCATCTACGATGAAGGTGGTCTGCGCTTTCTCATTCTCGCTGTACTCGGGGTTGCGGCAAGTTTTGTGGCGATCTTCGCCGAGCTTGCCCATACGCGCGGCATGGTCTCGCGTGAGATCGGCTCAATTACGCTTGCAGCTATGACCGTTATTCTGTCCTGGTCGCTCACTCATGTGATGTTTGCGCTGCATTACGCCCATCTTTACTATCATGGTGGGCATGAAAAATCTGGTGGTATCCTGATGCCAGAGAATGAAGAGCCGGATTATTCGGATTTCATCTATTTTTCATTTGTCATCGGATGTGCATCACAAACAGCAGATATTTCTTCGACGACGCGCGCCATGCGTAGGGCCATGACTGTTCATGGCGTCGTCTCCTTCTTTTTCAATGCCGCCATTTTGGCTATGACGATCAACATTGCCGCGAGTTTGGCATGATTGCGCGATTGTTCTCGCCCCATGGTCGCATTGTCCTCGCTGCATTCTTTGGCGGTGCCGTCTATACGATGCTTCCAGAGACTCTGCGCTGGTCGATGCGAGCGCTCGCAGCATGGGATTGCGGTGCGCTGCTTTATATAGCCCTGGCAGCAACGATGATGCGTGATGGTGCGCCAGATGAGATACGGCGGCGCGCTGCGCTTTATGATGAACCGCGACTGAGTTTTGTGGTCCTGACAGTTCTTGCGGTAGCTGCTAGCTTTGCTGCCATCTTTGTTGAGTTCTCGGCGGCCAAAACGGCGCCGCAGCCACTGATCCCGATTGCGCTTGGTGCGTTTACTCTGCTTGTCTCATGGGTCCTGACCCATTTGATGTTCACCATGCATTACGCCCATCTTCATTATGGAACGGGACTTGCGGCGGGTGGTATCGTACGACCGGAAAAGGGCAATCTCAATTATACGGACTTGCTCTATTTTTCGTTTCTCATCGGATGCGCAACGGAAACCTCGGACTTTGTCTCCGTCAACAGCGCCATGCGGCGATTCATGATCGTGCACAGCGTTGTGGCCTATCTGTTCAATGTCGTTATCATTGCACTGACGATTAGCGTCATTTCGAGCTTTATCTGAAGCATGGGAGACAGTTATGAGCCCGCAAGAACCGATCGTGCCGTCCTTGCCGCCGTCTCCCCCTGTTCATGAGGAGAAGGCCTGGTGGCCCTTGGCCCTCGGACTTATCCTTATCGGGCTCGGCGTTTCGGCGTTTTACAAAATCTGGGCCGGTGCAGATCAGAATCAGATCATGATCGGCGTTTTAATGCTCATCGGGGGAGTGGCGCAGGGTTTCTATGCCGTCTTCGGACGGCATTGGCGTAATTTTTTGGCGGAGATGGCACCAGCCATTCTCTATCTGCTCGGCGGAATGATCATCATTTCCGATCCGTTGACTGGCTCATTTGTTCTGACGCTTCTGCTCGCCACAACGCTGGTGGTGGGCGCTGTCTATCGTATTGCGCTGAGTTTCCGCGAAGGATTGATCAAGGGCTGGCAGATTGCCGCCGTTGCGTTCGGTATCAGTGCTGCACTGTGGCTCTGGCTTTTGTGGGCTTGGCCGAAATCAGGCCTTTGGGTTCTCGGTACAATCGTCGGCGTCGAGCTTGTCGCCAGCGGCATTGCGTGGATCCAGCGCGGTATCGCCGAGCGTAAGACAGGCGCGGAAGTTTGAGCTTGGCTCATTCCGCCGCATTCTGCCGTCCATAGCGGTTCTCAATGTAGTCGGCGACCATTGCCTTGAAGTCTTCGGCCAGAGTAGGGCCGCGCAGAGTGGCCGCCTTTTGCCCGTCGATGAAGACCGGCGCGGTGGGTTGTTCACCTGTGCCGGGCAATGAAATGCCGATGTCGGCGTGTTTGCTTTCGCCAGGTCCGTTAACGATGCAGCCCATGACCGCGACGTTGAGATTTTCCACACCGGGATAGGTGCGCTTCCATTCCGGCATCGACGTGACGATCCAGCTCTGGATATCCTGCGCCAATTCCTGAAACACGGTCGATGTGGTGCGACCGCAGCCGGGGCAAGCGGCGACAAGCGGTACGAAGGTCCGGAAGCCCATCGTTTGCAGAATTTCCTGTGCGACCTTCACTTCAACTGTACGATCGCCATTCGGCTCGGGCGTCAGCGAGACGCGGATCGTGTCGCCGATCCCATCCTGCAACAGAATGCCCATGGCAGCCGACGATGCCACGATGCCCTTCGAACCCATACCGGCCTCAGTGAGGCCGAGATGAAGCGCGTAATCGGAGCGCGAGGCCAACATGCGATAGACGGCAATCAGATCCTGAACAGCGGAGACTTTTGCCGATAACACGATCTTATTCTGCGGCAGGCCGATCTCGACGGCGCGGTCCGCCGACAGCAGGGCCGATTGAACCATCGCTTCGCGCGTCACGGCGCGAGCGTCGATGGGCTTTTCGCTGTTGGCATTAATGTCCATCAGATGGGTTAGCAATTCCTGATCGAGCGAGCCCCAATTTGCACCGATGCGGACAGCCTTGTTGTACTTGATCGCCATTTCAACAATCGCGCCGAATTGTCGATCTTTCTTATCCTTGAAACCGACATTGCCGGGATTGATGCGATATTTGTCGAGGGCTTCAGCGCAGGCGGGATGGTCCGCGAGCAATTTGTGGCCGATGTAATGGAAGTCGCCGATCAGCGGCACGTCCACACCGCGCACGGCGAGCGCATCGCGAATATGCGGGACCGCCGCTGCCGCCTCGTCGCGATCCACCGTGATGCGAACCATTTCCGATCCGGCGCGAGCAAGCGCCGTGACCTGTTGCACCGTGGCCTTCACATCGGCCGTGTCGGTGTTGGTCATGGATTGGACGACGATTGGTGCGCCGCCACCAACCATCACATTGCCGATGCGGACGCCGACTGTCTGATGGCGGGTCTTGGGGCCAGCATCGACCGGCGGGGGAAGGCAAGGGGTCGTCATAGCGAGGTTCCAGTTTGGTTTCAGGCCTGACAATGGCTGCAGCGGCCCGTCATTTCAATGACAGACCGGGCGGCGGCAAAACCCTGCCGGGCAGCAATCGCCCGCAATCCGTCCGAGACCGCATCCGATCCCGCCTCATCCACGCCGCCGCAGGTTTCGCAGATCATGAAAACCACGGTTTCGCCGGGCTGGTGGGCGGACGGGCAGGCAATGAAGGCGTTGAGGCTTTCGAGCCGGTGGATGAAGCCCTGCGCGCGCAGAAAATCCAGCGTCCGGTAGATCGTGACAGGAGCCGGCGGCTTCTGGCCATTGGCGGCGATCCGCTCGATCAGATCGTAGGCGCTGACCGGTCGGTGAGAGGCATAGAGCGCTTCCAGCACCGTGCGGCGCAGAGGCGTGAGTCTTTCGCCCCGACGCACACAGCATTCCTCAGCAGCGGCGAGTGCAGCTGGAGCGCGGGCGGCCTGATCGTGCGCATGGGCGCAATCAGAATGGGCATGATCGTGAGCCATGACCCGTTTCTAACATGAGGTGCGGCCAGCATGAAGCGGAGGGCAAAAGGCAAAAGGAGGGCTTGACCCTTGGGCTGGCGGATGTTGCATTGCAGCAACTTTCACCCAAGCAAAGAGTTGCTGCTATGTCCGAGCGCTTTCTGTCCGGCCGTCATGCCGTTGTTACTGGTTCCACGTCCGGCATCGGACTTGCGATTGCCAAAGCCTATGCCAAAGCGGGTGCCTCGATCACGCTGAACGGCCTTGGCGATAAGACCGCGATCGATGCGATCGTCGCTGCCATCGGCAAGGACCATGGCGTTGCGGTGCGTTATTCCGCAGCCAACATGCTCAAGGCCGATGAGATCACGGCGATGATCAAGGATGCCGAGAAGGAATTCGGTGCCGTCGATCTGCTCGTGAACAATGCCGGCATCCAGCACGTTGCGCCGATCGATGAGTTTCCGATGGAGCAGTGGGATCGTATCATCGCGATCAATCTGACCTCGGCTTTCGTTGCCATGCGCGCAGCGATCCCCGCCATGCGTGCCAAGGGCTGGGGCCGGATTATCTCGACAGCGTCGGCGCATTCGCTGACCGCTTCGCCATTCAAGGCAGCCTATGTTGCGGCCAAGCATGGCATTGCCGGTCTCACCAAGACAGCCGCGCTCGAACTCGCCACGACAGGTGTAACGGCGAACGCGATTTCGCCCGGCTATGTCTGGACACCGCTCGTCGAAGCGCAAATTCCCGATACGATGAAGGCGCGAAACATGACGAAAGAGCAGGTCATTCAGGAAGTGATGCTCGAGCGCCAGCCGACCAAGCGTTTCGTGACGGTCGAGCAGGTGGCTGGCACCGCCTTATTCCTAGCATCGGATGCTGCGGCTGAAATCACTGGAACGAATATTTCCATCGACGGCGGCTGGACCGCGCAGTGAAATGGCGTTCGGCTCGCTCCTGAAGAAGAAAGATAGCGGGCCGGTTCGCAAGAAGGTCAATCTTGCCTTGCAGGGCGGAGGCGCACATGGTGCCTTCACATGGGGAGTGCTCGATGCGTTCCTCTCCGATTCGCGTCTCGAGATAGAAGGTATCTCAGGCACAAGTGCAGGTGCTATGAATGGCGCCATCGTTGCCGGTGCACTTGCGCAGACAGATGAAAACGATGCGGACAAGGCGCGCGCCGCTTTGCGACAATTTTGGCGCGATGTTTCCGTTGACGGAAAATTGTCGACAGGTCAACGCGTGCTCGCCGATATCGTGCTTGCGCCGTGGCGGATCGGCATGGCGGCCGCTGGACCGTTTATGGATGTGACGCGGCGATTCGCATCGCCATATGAATTCAATCCGCTCGACATCAATCCGCTGCGCGGCGTTGTCGAAAGCCATATCGATATGGCTGCGATCCAGAGTGGCAAGGGTCCTAAATTCTTTGTCGCGGCCACCAATGTTTATACGGGCCGTCTGCGCGTGTTCCGGAATGCCGAGATTTCATCTGACGTGCTCATGGCATCGGCCGCGTTGCCTTATCTGTTTCGCGCGGTCGAGATCGATGGTGAGCCCTATTGGGATGGAGGGTTCATGGGTAATCCTGCGCTCTATCCATTCTTTACAGAAACTGACACAGCCGACATCATTCTTGTTCAAATCAATCCCGTCGAGCGGCGACAATTGCCGAACACCTCCGTCGAGATCATGGAACGGATCAATGAGATCATATTTAATGCGCCACTGTTGAGCGAATTACGTGCAGTCGAATTCGTCGCACGCCTTATCGATGAAGGGCGCCTCAAGGGCACGCATTATAAATCGATCCGTATGCACAGGATCGAAGCGCCGGCGAGCCTTTCCGATTATGGTGCCACGAGCAAGCTGAAGGCCGATTGGCGCTTCTTTGAGGAACTTGCGGTGCATGGCCGCCATGCCGGACATGAATTCATCAAAGCGCATTTCGACGATCTGGGCGTCAAAGGCACGCTCGATCTGCGCGGTGCATTGATGCCATCGACGCAAGAAAAACCCAAGCCGCCGCGATGGATCGGCGGTTGAGACTAGGGCACGGTCCAAACGCGGGTATGCTTCACGTCTGAATCTTCGAGCGTGCGTGTGACTGGAATCTGATAATCGGCAAGGGCGCGCAATTGCGTGCGCGGCAGATAGGCCCGGCCCGGATCGCCGATCAGAATCGTCGCGCCGCGCGCTGCGCATGTCTGCAGCCAGTCGGTTACGCGCGCGGCCATGTCGCATTCATAACAGACATCACCCGCACAAATCACATCCCAGCCTTCGTCGTGCCCGACCACATCGCGCGCTTGGCCTTGCAATGGAACGCTATTTTGTGCGCTGTTGATGGCTATGGCGGCGATGGCGAAATCGTCGATATCGGTCGCTTCAACCGAAGCCGCCCCAGCCTTCATTGCCGCAATGCCGACAAGGCCTGAGCCGGACGCAAAATCCAGCACGCGTTTGCCACGCACGATTTCGGGATGGTCCAGAACGTAACGTGCCAGCGCCTGTCCGCCCGCCCATGCAAAGGCCCAGAAGGGCGGTGGCAAGCCCATCTCGGCCAATTCTTCTTCTGTGCGTTTCCACAAATCGACCGCTTCGTCGGCGAGATGTAGCACGATCTCCGGTGCGTGAGGCACCGGCAAAAGCCGAGTCTCAGCGCGGATGAAAGCTGCGCGATCGATCATTCTGCGGCGATGCCGTCGAGTTTCTCCGCACGTACAGCCGAGAATTTGAATTCTGGGATTTTGCCATCGGGGTCGAGACGCGGGCTGGTCAATATGTTCGCCGCAGCCTCGACATAGGCGAAGGGTACGAAGACCATATCACGCTGAAGCGCGGGATCTGCACGCGCGGTCAGCGCAATACTGCCGCGCCGCGTCGTGAGGCGGATCGTTTCTCCGGGTGCGACGTCGAGCAGGCGCAAAGTGTCGGGGTGAAGCGATGCTGTCGCTTCGGGCTCAAGTGTGTCGAGCGCGCTGGCGCGTCGCGTCATCGCGCCGGTGTGCCAATGTTCGAGTTGGCGGCCCGTGGTGAGAATGAGCGGAAAATCCTCATCCGGCCATTCACCCGGAGGAAGCGCTTCGGCTGGGACGAAACGCGCACGACCACTCGCGGTTGGGAAGCGTTCGCCAAACACGATCGATTGTCCCGCTGCATCATCGGCGCTGCACGGATAGGTCACAGCGCCTTCGCGTTCGAGCCGCTCCCACGAGATATGGTCGAGCGAGCGCATCAGTTTCTTCATCTCGTCAAAGACTTCACGCGGATGGGTATAAGCCCATTTCAGGCCGAGGCGCTGCCCCATTGCAACGAGAAGATCGAAATCGCGCCGTGCGGAACCAGGCGGTGGCAGTGCAGGGCGCCCCATCTGCACTTGCCGGTTTGTGTTCGTCACCGTGCCAGTTTTTTCGGGCCAAGCGGAAGCCGGTAGGACCACATCGGCGAACATGGCCGTCTCAGTGAGGAAGATGTCTTGTACGACGAGGTGGTCGAGACGTGCGAGGCCCGCACGGGCATGATCGACATCGGGATCGGACATGGCCGGGTTTTCGCCCATCACATAGAGGCCGCGAATCTGGCCTCTCTCGATCGCCTGCATGATCTCGACAACGGTCAGGCCCGGCTCCGGCGCAATTGCTGTGCCCCAGAGATTCTCGACGCGCCTGCGATTGGCGTCGATGCCGACGCGCGCATAATCTGGCAACATCATCGGAATGAGTCCCGCATCGGATGCGCCTTGCACATTGTTCTGGCCGCGTAATGGATGAAGCCCTGTGCCGGGTCGTCCGGTTTGGCCACACATCAATGCAAGGGAAATCAAGGCGCGCGCATTATCGGTGCCGTGGATATGTTGCGAAACGCCCATGCCCCAGAAAATGATGGCGCGCGGTGAAGTGGCATAAACTCGCGCCACTTCACGCAATGTCTCGGCCTCGATGCCGCAAATCTCGGCCATCATCTCAGGCGTATAGGGCGCAAGATGCTGGCGGAGGCGGTCAAAGCCCTCGGTATGCGCAGCGATATAAGCGCGATCGTGCAAATTCTCAGTCACGATCACATGCATCATTGCATTGAGCATCGCCACGTCGCTGCCGGGCCGGAACTGCAGCAACTTCCACGCCTGTTTGCGCAATGCCATGCCGCGCGGATCCATCACGATCAGCTTTGCACCGCGCTTGGCGGCCTGCTTGATATAGGTCGCGGCGACGGGATGGTTCTCTGTCGGGTTGGCACCGATGACGATGATGACATCGGCATTGAGGGCCTCGTCGAAACTGGCGGTGACGGCGGCTGAGCCTATGCCTTCCATTAATGCGGCAACAGAGGATGCGTGGCAGAGCCGTGTACAATGATCGACATTGTTGTGACCGAAAGCGGTGCGGATCAATTTCTGGAAGAGATAGGCTTCTTCATTCGAGCC
>JAIYCE010000022.1 GCA_027488155.1 Hyphomicrobiales bacterium
GGCAGGGTGCCTTCGTTGCCAATGATGGCAAGGTGGTGCCGCCCAAGCGTGAATTCATGAAGAAGTCGATGGAGGGTCTGATCCATCACTTCAAGCTTTATACCGAAGGCTTCCATGTTCCCGCCGGCGATGTGTATGCCGCCGTCGAAGCGCCCAAGGGCGAATTCGGCGTCTATCTCGTTTCGGATGGAACCAACAAGCCTTATCGCGGTCGCATTCGTGCGCCGGGTTTCGCCCATTTGCAGGCGATGGACTTCATGTGCCGCGGACACATGCTGGCGGACGTGTCCGCCATTCTGGGTTCGCTCGATATCGTGTTCGGAGAAGTTGACCGCTGATTGATATCAGCAGTCCGAGAAGGAACTGAACGATGGCCGTTCGCAGGCTCGCGCCCGACAATATCCAGCCGGAAAGCTTTGCTTTCTCGCCTGAGAATTTGGCTTGGGCCCAGACCGTGATCGCGCGTTATCCGGAAGGCCGCCAAGCGTCTGCCGTGATACCGCTGTTGTGGCGCGCGCAAGAGCAGCATGACTACTGGCTGCCGCGCGCAGCTATTGAATATGTTGCGCAGATGCTCGGGATGGCCAAAATTCGCGTGATCGAAGTGGCCACCTTCTACACGATGTTCAACCTTGAGCCGGTGGGCAAACATTTCGTGCAGCTCTGCGGAACGACGCCGTGCCGTTTGCGCGGTGCCGACAAGCTGATCGAAGTCTGTCATCACGAAATCGGTGACCAGCGCCATGTGACGGCGGACGGCCAATTGTCGTGGCTTGAAGTCGAATGCCTTGGCTCTTGCTGTAATGCGCCGATGGCACAGATTAATAATGATTATTACGAAGACCTGACGCCGGACAATTTCCGCAAATTGCTCGACGATCTGCGTCATGGTCGCCCCGTGAAGAAGGGCTCGCAAGTGGGACGCGTTTCGTCTGAACCCGAGGGCGGTCCGTTCACGCTGACCGATCCGAATCTTTATGACGGCTCGGTTGTGGGCGCGTGGAAGAAGCGTTTCGAAGACGCCGCGCCATCGGCGGCTGCGGCCAATCCCGAAAAGAAGGCGTGAACGATGCTGCAGGATCGCGACCGGATTTTCACCAATCTCTACGGCTTCCATTCGCCCGATCTGCCGAGCGCGTTGAAGCGAGGCAATTGGGACGGCACGAAGTTTTTGCTCGAGAAGGGCCGTGACTGGATCATCGACGAGATGAAAGCCTCGGGCTTGCGCGGCCGTGGCGGCGCGGGCTTCCCGACAGGCCTCAAATGGTCGTTCATGCCGAAGCAATCGGATGGACGTCCGCATTATCTTGTCGTCAATGCCGACGAATCCGAACCCGGCACCTGCAAAGACCGCGAAATCATGCGGCACGATCCGCATCTTTTGATTGAAGGCTGCTTGATTGCGTCTTTCGCGATGGGTGCGCATGCCTGCTACATCTACATTCGCGGCGAATACATTGCCGAACGCGAAGCGTTGCAGCGCGCAGTCGATGAAGCCTATGCGGCCAAGCTTGTCGGCAAGGACAATGTCCATGGCTGGCCGTTCGACATTTATGTCGCGCATGGCGCGGGCGCTTATATCTGCGGTGAAGAAACCGCGCTGCTCGAAAGCCTCGAAGGCAAGAAGGGCATGCCGCGGCTTAAGCCACCATTCCCCGCTAACATGGGACTTTATGGCTGCCCGACGACGGTGAACAATGTGGAGTCGATTGCGGTTTCGGGTACAATCCTGCGTCGCGGCGCTGCATGGTTCTCGGCCATCGGGAATCCGAACAATGTTGGAACAAAGCTTTTCTGCGTGTCGGGCCATGTGAACAAGCCCTGCAATGTCGAAGAGGCTATGGGTATTCCGTTCCGCGAATTGATCGACCGGCATTGCGGCGGCGTGCGCGGCGGGTGGGATAACCTATTGGCGGTCATTCCCGGCGGTTCGTCGGTACGCATGGTTCCGGCCGATCAGATCATTGACACGCCGATGGAGTTCGACTCGTTGCAGAAACTGCGCTCGGGCCTTGGCACGGCGGCTGTGATCGTGATGGACAAGTCGACCGACATCGTGCGTGCGATCGCGCGCATCTCTTATTTCTACAAGCATGAAAGCTGCGGCCAGTGCACGCCGTGCCGCGAAGGCACGGGCTGGATGTGGCGTGTCCTCAATCGTATGGCTGAGGGCCGTGCGCAGAGGCGCGAAATCGACATGCTGCTGGATGTCACGAAGCAGATCGAAGGTCATACGATCTGCGCGTTGGGTGATGCCGCCGCCTGGCCAATTCAGGGCCTTATCACGCATTTCCGTCACGAAATCGAAAAACGCATCGACGACTATGCTGCCAATCCGCATAGCGAACCTGTGCGCGTGGCGGCGGAGTAACCGACATGGCGAAGATCATTGTCGACGGTAAAGAGCTCGACGTACCGGCCGATTACACGCTGTTGCAGGCGTGCGAAGAGGCGGGCGCTGAAATTCCGCGCTTCTGTTTCCATGAGCGGCTTTCGATTGCCGGCAATTGCCGCATGTGCCTTGTCGAAGTGAAGGGCGGCCCGCCCAAGCCGGCAGCGTCCTGCGCGATGGCTGTGAAGGATCTGCGCCCCGGCCCGAATGGCGAGCCGCCGGTGGTATTCACCAATTCGCCAATGGTGAAAAAAGCTCGTGAAGGCGTAATGGAATTTCTGCTGATCAACCATCCGCTTGATTGCCCGATTTGCGATCAAGGCGGCGAGTGCGATCTGCAAGATCAGGCCATGGCCTATGGTATCGACACAACGCGCTTTGCGGAGAACAAGCGCGCGGTCGAGAATAAATATATTGGCCCGCTTGTGAAGACGCAGATGAACCGCTGCATCCAATGCACGCGGTGCGTCCGTTTTACGACGGAGATCGCGGGTGTGCCTGATCTTGGTGCCATCGGTCGCGGTGAAGACATGGAAATCACGACCTATCTCGAGCGCGCGATGGGTTCGGAATTGCAGGGCAATGTCATCGATTTGTGCCCGGTCGGTGCACTCACTTCGAAGCCCTATGAGTTCATGGCGCGGCCGTGGGAATTGACGAAGACGGAGTCCATCGACGTGATGGATGCGGTTGGATCGTCAATCCGTGTCGATGCGCGTGGACGTGATGTGCTGCGCATTCTGCCGCGTCTCAACGAGGCGGTGAATGAGGAATGGATTTCGGACAAGACGCGTTTCGTCTGGGACGGATTGCGGACGCAGCGTCTGGACCGTCCTTATGTGCGTGAGCATGGCAAGCTGCGCCCCGCCAACTGGCATGAGGCCTTTGCGACGATTGCCGCAAAGGTGAAAGGCACATCGGCCGACCGGGTTGGTGCGATTGTCGGCGATCTCGCCAGCGTGGAAGAAGTGTTTGCGCTGAAGACCTTGATGGCCTCGCTTGGCGTCACAAACATCGATGCGCGCCAGGACGGCACGAAGCTCGATCCGTCACTCGGGCGGGCATCGTATCTTTTCAATGCGTCGATCGCGGGGATAGAAGACGCCGATGCCATTTTGTTGGTCGGCACGGATCCGCGCCGCGAGGCCTCGGTGCTGAATGCGCGTATTCGGAAGCGTTGGCGTTCTGGTCAGGTGCGTATTGCACTTATCGGCGACGCATCAGATCTCACCTATGACGTCCAACAGCTCGGTACGGGTGGCGATACGCTGTCATCGATTGCGAATGGCTCGCATGCGTTCGCGCAAGTGCTGAAGGATGCGAAGAAGCCGCTCATCATCGTCGGTCAAGGCGCGTTGTTGCGGGACGATGGTGCGGCAGTGCTGGCCATGGCGGCCAAGATTGCCGTCAATTCCGGCGCGGCTTCGGCGGATTGGAATGGTCTGGCTGTGCTTCACACGGCTGCGGCACGCGTGGGCGCGCTTGATCTCGGTTTCGTGCCGGGCGCGGGCGGCAAGGATGCGGCGGCGATGGCCAAGGGCGGCGTCGATGTGCTGTTCAATTTTGGTGCGGATGAGATTGACATCGCGCCGGGCGCGTTCGTGATCTATCAGGGCACGCATGGCGATCGCGGCGCGCACCGCGCCGATGTGATTTTGCCCGGAGCAGCTTATACCGAAAAATCCGGCACTTATGTGAATACGGAAGGTCGCGTGCAATTGGCGCTGCGGGCTGCATTCCCGCCGGGCGATGCGCGCGAAGATTGGGCCATCCTGCGCGCGCTCTCGGACGTGCTCGGCAAGACACTAGCGTTCGACAATCTCGGCGGTTTGCGTGCAGCGCTCTATGCTGCCCACCCAGCGATGGCGATGATCGACCAAATTCCTGCATCCGATGCTGCTGCCGTTGAGGCGCTTGCGCAGAAGGGTGGGGCGGTCGACGCAACGCCTTTCAAGAGCGTGGTCAAGGATTTCTATTTCACCAATCCGATTGCACGGGCTTCGGCCGTGATGGCCGAATGCGCGGCGCTCGCACCCGGCGCGTTGCCGGTTGCGGCTGAGTAAGGAGACAGGTGATGGACAATACCTTCGTGTCGACCTTGCTCGATGTCGGTCTTCTGGTGCTGAAAAGCGTCGTCCTGATGTCGGCGCTCTTAATCTATATCGCCTTTGCGCTTTATGCCGACCGCAAGATTTGGGCGGCGGTGCAATTGCGTCGCGGACCGAATGTGGTTGGCCCGTGGGGGCTGATGCAGAGCTTTGCCGATTTTGGCAAGTTTCTGCTGAAGGAGCCTGTGATTCCTTCGGGCGCGAATAAGGGCGTGTTTTTGCTTGCGCCGCTTGTGACAACGGTGCTCGCGCTTGCGGCATGGGCCGTTGTGCCGGTGAATGCCGGTTGGGCGATGGCCGACATCAATGTTGGCATTCTGTATATTTTCGCGATCTCGTCGCTCGGCGTTTACGGCGTCATCATGGGCGGCTGGGCGTCGAACTCGAAATATCCGTTTCTGGGCGCGCTACGCTCTGCGGCACAGATGGTGTCTTACGAAGTCTCGATCGGCTTCGTCATCATCACAGTGCTGCTCTGCGTGGGGTCCTTGAACCTCACTGACATTGTGGAAGCGCAGCGCGGGCAATACGGGATGTTCAGCTGGTTCTGGCTGCCGCTGTTTCCGATGTTCGTGATCTTTTTTATCTCGGCCTTGGCCGAGACGAACCGCCCGCCTTTCGACTTGCCGGAAGCTGAGTCCGAACTCGTTGCGGGCTTCATGGTTGAATATTCATCGACGCCTTACTTGCTGTTCATGTTGGGCGAATACGTCGCGATCATGACGATGTGCGCGCTGACGACAATTCTGTTCCTTGGCGGCTGGCTGCCGCCGGTTGATGTGGCGCCGTTCAACATGGTGCCGGGCGTCATCTGGTTCATCATCAAGGTGAGCTTCGTCTTCTTCCTCTTCGCGATGGTGAAGGCGTTCGTTCCACGCTACCGCTATGACCAGCTGATGCGGCTGGGTTGGAAAGTGTTTCTGCCGCTCTCCCTTGCGATGGTGATCATCGTTGCGGGCGTGCTGCAATATACGGGTTGGGCACCGGGCTCATGAGCCTGACGCTGCCGGAACTCGCCGGGGCCTTGATTGGTCTTGGGCTGGGATGGCTCGACTATCGGATTTTGTCCGGTGTGGTCGAAGGAAAACTGAGAAAGCTAGATCGTTCTTCCCCCGAAGAACAGCCGGCTTTCGAACGGAAGATACGTCTGATGAGGGCGGTCTTCTTTGTAATGACGGTCGGTGCGTTTCCGGTGGTGGGTTACCTCCTCGGGCAAACTATCGCCGGACAATGAACGGGGAACGAAGACGGCGACGTCTTCCGCGAGGCTGAGATGAGACTGGATCAGGCTGCGAAATCGCTCTTCTTGACGGAGTTCGTATCGGCGTTCTTTCTGTCGATGCGCTATTTCTTCAAACCGAAGGCGACGATTAATTATCCGTTTGAAAAGAACCCGGTGTCGCCGCGTTTCCGCGGCGAGCACGCCTTGCGCCGCTATCCGAACGGGGAAGAGCGCTGCATTGCCTGCAAGCTCTGCGAGGCGATTTGCCCTGCCCAAGCAATCACCATCGAAGCCGGTCCGCGCCGCAACGATGGGACGCGGCGGACAACACGCTATGATATCGACATGACGAAGTGCATCTATTGCGGCTTCTGTCAGGAAGCTTGCCCGGTCGATGCGATCGTGGAAGGTCCGAATTACGAATTCGCGACGGAAACGCGCGAAGAACTTTTCTACGACAAAGAGAAGCTGCTGGCGAACGGGGCACGGTGGGAGCGCGAAATTGCGCGCAACATCGCCCAAGACGCAAAGTGGCGGTGAGGGCTTTGGTATGAACGCCGCCGGCTTTTTCTTCTACGTGTTTTCGGCCATCGCGGTCGCATCGGCCTTCATGGTCGTTGCGGCCAAGAACCCGGTTCACTCCGTGCTCTTTCTCATTCTCACCTTCGTCAATGCCGCGGGACTTTTCCTGCTGATGGGGGCCGAGTTTTTGGCGATGATCCTCGTGGTCGTCTATGTCGGTGCGGTTGCCGTGCTTTTCTTGTTCGTCGTCATGATGCTCGACGTCGATTTTGCCGAATTGCGACAGGGTTTTCTCAACTATCTTCCGGTTGGCGGTCTTGTGGCGGTCATCTTTCTGATTGAACTTGTGCTCGTCGTCGGTACATGGGCCACTGGCCATGGCACGGTGAAGCCCGCTCCGGCGGCGCAGCCGGGCGATCTGATCATCTCGAACACGGAAGCGATCGGGCGGGTCCTTTACACGCAATATGTTTATTTCTTCCAGGCGGCGGGGATGGTGCTCCTCGTGGCTATGATCGGCGCCATCGTGCTGACGCTCCGCCACAAGCCTGGCGTAAAGCGGCAGAACATCGCCGATCAGGTGGCGCGCACCAAAGCCACGGCCATGGAGGTGAAAAAAGTCACCTCCCGGCAGGGCGTGTAAGGAGGATCGGGCATGGTCATCGGTCTCAGCCATTATCTGACGGTTGCCGCAATCCTGTTCACGCTCGGCGTGTTCGGCATTTTTATTAACCGGAAGAACGTGATCGTCATTCTCATGTCGGTCGAGCTCATTCTCCTGGCGGTCAACATCAACCTCGTCGCATTCTCCACATTCGGTGGCGATCTCGTCGGTCAAGTGTTTGCGCTTCTCATACTCACCGTCGCGGCGGCAGAAGCGGCCATCGGGCTCGCTATTCTCGTCGCTTTCTATCGTAACCGCGGGTCCATCGCGGTCGAAGACATCAACTCGATGAAGGGCTGAGCGGATCATGATTCAGGCCATCGTCTTTCTTCCGCTGCTCGGCTTTTTGATTGCTGGACTGTTCGGTCGTTTCATCGGCCCGCGTCCAAGTGAATTCATTACGACGCTATTTCTGGGCGTCGCCGCCGTGATGTCGTGGATTGTCTTCGTACAGGTCGGATTCGGTGCTGGCGCCTACAAGGTCGTTCTCGCGAATTGGATGACTTCGGGTACGCTCAAGGTTGAATGGGCGCTGCGTGTGGATACGTTGACGGCTGTGATGCTTGTCGTCGTCAACACCGTGTCGGCGCTCGTGCATCTTTATTCAATCGGCTACATGCATGAAGATCCGCATCGCTCGCGCTTCTTCGCTTATTTGTCGCTCTTCACATTCGCGATGTTGATGTTGGTGACATCGGACAACCTCGTGCAGATGTTCTTCGGCTGGGAAGGCGTCGGCCTTGCATCCTATCTGCTCATTGGCTTCTGGTATCAGAAGCCAACGGCTGTAGCGGCCGCGATGAAGGCTTTCATCGTCAATCGCGTTGGTGATTTCGGCTTTGCACTTGGCATTTTCCTCGTCTTCGTGCTGACGGGATCAGTCGCCTATGATGAAGTGTTTGCGAAGCTTGCGCCGCTTGCGACACAGACCTTCCATTTCATCGGCTATGATTGGAACGCCGCAACGATCGCCTGCCTGCTACTTTTCATGGGTGCGATGGGCAAGTCGGCGCAATTCCTTCTGCACACATGGTTACCTGACGCGATGGAAGGTCCGACGCCGGTGTCGGCGCTTATCCACGCTGCGACCATGGTGACGGCTGGCGTTTTCATGGTGGCGCGTCTGTCGCCACTGTTTGAGCTCTCGCAGACGGCGCTCAGCGTCGTCATCATTATCGGTGCCACGACGGCGTTCTTTGCCGCTACCGTTGGTCTTGTTCAAAACGACATCAAGCGCGTGATCGCCTATTCGACCTGCTCTCAGCTCGGCTACATGTTCGTCGCGCTTGGCGTGGGAGCCTATAGCGCAGGGATTTTCCATCTCTTCACGCATGCCTTTTTCAAGGCGCTGCTGTTCTTAGGCGCAGGCTCTGTCATCCATGCGATGCACCATGAACAAGACATGCGGCATATGGGCGGATTGCAAAGCAAGATTCCGTTTACAGCGGCCATGATGACGATCGGCACGCTGGCCTTGACTGGTTTTCCTTTCACGGCCGGGTTCTATTCCAAGGATGCGATCATTGAGAGCGCCTTTGCGTCCCATGCGCCGGGGCAGACCTATGCGTTCCTGCTCCTCGTGCTTTCGGCGTTCATGACTTCATTCTATTCATGGCGTCTCTATTTCATGACTTTCACTGGTGCGCCGCGTTGGGGCCATGGAACCGCGCATAACGATCATGCGCATCACCACGATCATGGCGATGCTGACGACCATGCGCATGCTGAACCGCATGGCCATGGCAGTCATGTGCCGCATGAATCACCCATTGTGATGCTGATTCCGCTTGCCGTATTGGCCATCGGGGCCTTGCTTGCAGGCTTCCTCTTTGCTGGGCCGTTTATCGGGGCGGGTTACGATGCCTTCTGGAAGGGCGCACTCTTCACGGGCAAGGACAATCATATCCTCCACGAGATGCATAAGGTGCCGACTTGGGTGAAGCTGTCGCCCTTCGTCGCGATGGTGCTCGGCTTTGCGTTGAGCTGGCTCTTCTATGTGAAGAACCCGGCTCTGCCTGTCGCGCTCGCGAAGAGCCAGCCTATCCTTTATCGTTTCCTACTCAACAAATGGTATTTCGACGAATTGTACGATTTTCTGTTCGTGCGTCCGGCGAAGGCCATTGGCCGATTTTTATGGAAGAAGGGCGATGGTGCCGTCATTGACGGCCTTGGTCCAGATGGGATTTCGGCACGCGTCGTCGATGTCACGCAAGCCGTTGTGCGTCTGCAGACCGGCTACATCTATCACTATGCTTTCGCGATGCTGATGGGCGTGGCTCTCTTCGTTAGCTGGTACATGTTCGGGGGAGCACACTAATGTCGTCCCATCTCCTCTCCGGACTGATTGTCCTACCCCTCATCGGTTCGCTTTTCATCTTGATGATGAAGAGCGATGCGGCGGGCTTGCGTAATATTCGTTGGATCGCGCTCTTCACAACGCTTGCGACCTTTATCTTATCGATGGTGGCTTGGAACAAGTTCGATCCGTCGAGCGCTGCGTTCCAACTCGTCGAAGAATCCAGCTGGCTGTCGGATAAGATCACCTTCAAACTCGGCGTCGACGGGTTTTCGATGCCGTTTATTCTGCTCACGACCTTCCTGATGCCGTTCTGCATCGTTGCGTCTTGGGTATCGGTCGAGAAGCGCGTGAAGGAGTACATGATCGCGTTCCTCGTGTTGGAAGCGCTGATGATCGGCGTCTTTGCGGCTCTGGATCTCGTCCTGTTCTACCTGTTCTTTGAGGCAGGCCTCATTCCGATGTTCCTGATCATCGGTATTTGGGGCGGTAAGCGCCGCATTTATGCGAGTTTCAAATTCTTCCTCTACACGCTCATCGGATCGCTGTTGATGCTTATTGCGATCATGGCGATGTATTGGACGGCAGGCACGACGGATATCGTTGCGCTTCTTAAGTATAAATTCCCCGTTGAAATGCAAACTTGGCTATGGCTTGCCTTCTTCGCGTCGTTTGCCGTGAAGATGCCGATGTGGCCAGTGCACACATGGTTGCCAGACGCACACGTCGAAGCCCCAACGGCTGGTTCGGTTATCCTTGCGGCCATTCTCCTAAAGATGGGCGGTTACGGTTTCATCCGCTTCTCGATACCGATGTTACCGGATGCCTCGGTGTATTTCGCACCGCTCGTCTTTGCGATGTCGGTTATCGCGATTGTCTACACATCGCTCGTTGCGATGATGCAAGACGATATGAAGAAGCTGATCGCCTATTCGTCTGTGGCGCATATGGGCTTTGTGACGATGGGCTTGTTCACACTGACGGAGCAGGGCATCCAAGGTGCCATGTATCAGATGATTAGCCATGGCATCGTGTCGGGCGCGCTCTTCCTATCTGTTGGCGTGGTGTACGACCGAATGCATACGCGAGAGATCGCGGCCTATGGTGGGCTCACGCAAAGGATGCCGCTTTATGCGGTTGCGTTCATGGTGTTTACCATGGCGAATGTGGGCTTGCCTGGCACATCGGGTTTCGTCGGCGAGTTCCTCACGCTGCTTGGCGCGTTTCGTGCCAATACTTGGGTGGCGTTTGTCGCGACGACGGGTGTTATCCTCTCAGCGTGTTACGCGCTTTGGCTCTATGCCCGTGTGATGTTCGGCCCGCTCGAAAAGCCGAGCTTGAAGACCATCTCCGATCTTACACCGCGTGAAATCGGTCTTCTTGCGCCGCTTGTCGTCTTGACGATCTATTACGGCGTGCAGCCGGGGCCAATCCTCGATGTGTTCGCTGCGCCAACAAGCGCGCTTCTTCAGCAGACTCAAGCAGCTCTCGCCGCGGTGAAGACCGCTGCGCTGGCCGCTCACTAAGGACCGCGCCATGCCAAATGCTCTGGCCTCCTTTCCCGATCTCGCTCCGGCCTTGCCGGAATTGCTGCTTGCCATCACGGCTTTGGTGCTTGTGCTGATTGGGGCGTTTCGTGGCGAACAATCGACTGGAGCTGTGACAGGTGTCGCCTTCGTCGCTCTGGTCGGCGCGGTCATTCTTGTGGTTCTGCAACCTTCGGCAACGGCTGTCACGTTTAACGGTGCATTCGTGGTCGATGCGTTTGCGCGCTTCATGAAGATTGCAGCGATCATCGGCGGTGCGACGGTCTTGTTGATGGCAGGCAGTTACTTCCAGCGCATAGGGGAGTCTCGTTTCGAATTTCCGATCCTCGTGGTGACCTCGACGCTTGGCATCATGATGATGATATCTGCGTCGGATCTGATCGCGCTTTATCTTGGTCTCGAATTGTCGTCGCTATCGCTTTACGTCATTGCGGCAATCGATCGCGACAATACGCGCGCCACCGAAGCGGGTTTGAAGTATTTCGTTCTTGGTGCTTTGTCGTCCGGAATGTTGCTCTATGGAGCATCGCTCGTTTATGGCTTCACTGGATCGGTCGGTTTTGCGCAGATTTCCGGCGCGCTCAAAGGCCAAGGTTCGACGGGTGTGATCTTCGGATTAGCCTTCATCCTTGCCGGCTTGTCTTTTAAGGTTTCGGCAGTGCCGTTCCATATGTGGACGCCGGACGTTTACGAAGGTGCTCCGACACCTGTGACGGCATTCTTTGCGGGTGCACCTAAGATTGCGGCTATGGCGCTTCTCGTGCGCATCGTGATGCAGGCGTTTCCATCCATTACGGCGCAATGGCAGCAGATCATCGTTTTCGTCGCGATTGCGTCGATGGGTCTGGGTGCATTTGCTGCAATCGGGCAAGCCAATCTGAAACGGCTTCTCGCCTATTCATCCATCGGTCACATGGGCTACGCGCTTGTGGGTCTTTCGGCTGGCTCGTCGAATGGGGTTGCAGGCGTTGCAATCTACATGGCCATATATTTGGTTACGACGCTTGGTGTGTTCGCCTGTCTTCTCGCAATGCGCACGAAAGATGGGTATGTCGAGAAGATTGACGATCTCGCCGGCTTGGGGCGTACCAATCCGGGCATGGCTTTTGCGCTTGCAATGCTGATGTTCTCGTTGGCCGGTATACCGCCGCTCGCGGGCTTCTTCGCCAAATGGTACGTCTTCGTCGCGGCCGTGGAAGCCAAGCTTTATGCGCTTGCTGTCATTGGTGTGCTGACCTCGGCAGTGGGTGCTTTCTATTATCTGCGCGTCGTCAAAGTTATGTATTTCGACGAGTCGAAGGAGAGCTTCGAACCGATGGGCGGTATCCTTCAGGGCGTGATCGGCGTATCGGCGATTTTCACGCTGTTCTTCTGGCTCTATCCGGCACCGCTCGTTTCTGCCGCATCAGCTGCCGCTAAGTCGCTCTTCTGACGTGAAGCTCGCGCCCGAGGCTGTCTCTTTTGGTATGAGCCTTGGCGTTTTCGACGCCATTGGCTCAACGAATGATGAGGCGCTCGATTATGTCCGTCAGGGTTTTGCTGACATCCATTGGGTTGTCGCGCGGCAACAAAATGCGGGGCGGGGACGCCATGGCCGGGTCTGGGCATCCCCTGTCGGCAATCTTTATGCGAGCCTCGCGCTGTCCAATCCGTGCGAACCGCGCTACGCACCGCAACTCGGTTTCGTGGCCGGACTTGCGCTTCATCAAGCCATCACCGATGTGACGGGCGTGACGGCCGACCGGCTTACGATCAAATGGCCGAACGATCTCATGCTCGATCGAGCCAAGGTTTCCGGTCTCTTGGTCGAGGGCAGTTTTGGGCCAGGCGGAAGCTATGCCGTGATCGGCATGGGTGTGAATTGCCTCAGTCATCCCACCGATACCCCCTATGACGCGACCGATCTGGCGGCCAAAGGCGCTGCTGCTACGCCTGACATGGTTTTCGAGCAGCTTTCAAAGCGGATGGCCGAAGCGTTAAGCCTATGGGACAAGGGCGCTCAATTCGCTCTGATCCGCAAGGCTTGGCTGGCGCGCGCTGCCGGACGTGGGGAACGGATCAGCGTTCGTACAGGCGAAAGCGCGCGCGAGGGCCTGTTTCGTGATATCGACGAGGAGGGTCGCTTGGTGCTGGAAGGTGCCGAGGGGCTTGAGACCGTTTTGGCGGGCGATGTGTTTTTTCTGCCGCCTCAATCAAGAGGACTTTCCGCTTAATGGCCAAGGACGATTCCAAACTCGTATTTCTCCCGCTTGGCGGACTCGGCGAAATCGGCATGAATGCCGCGCTTTACGGTTACGGCCCGAAGAAAAATCGCGAATGGATTTTGGTTGATTGCGGCATTGCCTTTGCCGGTCCGGAAGCGCCTGGCGTCGATCTTTATCTGCCCGATCTACGTTTCATCGAAACGCAGAAGGAACGGTTGAAGGGGATCATCATCACCCATGCGCATGAAGACCATATTGGTGCGGTGATGGATTTATGGCCGCGTCTCAAAGCGCCGCTTTATGCCACGCAATTTGCAGCCGATCTTTTGGAAGTGCGCCGATTTCAGGAACCCGGGGCCAAGCCGATACCGATCAATATCGTCGAGCCAGGAAAACCGTTCGATTGCGGTCATTTCAACATTGAAATGATCCGTGTCGCTCATTCGATTCCGGAATCGACAGCGCTCGCTCTCAAGACGCCAGCAGGGATGATCGTTCACACAGGCGATTGGAAGATTGATAAAACGCCTGTCGTCGGTTGGACAACGGATGAAGAGCGGTTCCGGGCATTAGGCGAACAAGGCGTTCTTGCACTTGTATGCGATTCAACCAATGTTAACCGCGAGGGCATCAGCCCAAGCGAAGCGGATGTATCGAAATCCTTGGCCGAGATCATCGGCGAGGCGAAGGCGCGTGTTGCGGTTACGACGTTTGCTTCAAACGTGGCACGCATCCGTTCGGTCGCAGAAGCTGCCGCAGCAAATAATCGTGAAGTTGTTGTCGTTGGCCGTGCGATGGACCGCGTCATCCAAGTATCGCGCGAACTCGGTATGCTCGACGGGTTGCCGCCCTTCAAAACCGCTGATGCCTTTTCTTATCTGCCGCGCCACAAAGTCGTTCTATTGCTGACTGGAAGTCAAGGTGAGCCGCGCGCTGCAATGGCGCGTGTGGCGGAGGAGCAGCATCCCGCCATTGCACTCGCACCGGGCGATCTGGCGATATTCTCGTCACGAACCATTCCAGGCAATGAAAAGGCCGTTGGTAAAATCATCAATGGGCTGACGCGTATGGGCATTGATGTGCTCACCGATCGCAATGGCCTCGTGCATGTTTCTGGCCATCCGCGTCGCGGCGAACTTGAACAGATGTATGAATGGGTGAAGCCGCAGATTGCCATTCCCGCTCATGGCGAGCCCTATCACCTGCATGAACACGCCAAACTTGCACGCAAGCTTGGCGTACCTCATGTCATTGAAGCGACCGACGGCGAATTGGTGGCTTTGTCGCCGGGCATTCCTGCGATTATCGATCAGGTGGCGTTTGGCCGTCTTCACAAGGATGGAAACATCATCACCGATGCGGCGGATCCGGCCGTGCAAGAACGGCGTCGCCTGTCATTCGGCGGCATCATTTCAGTCGCGCTCGCGCTCGATGCACGTGGCGAGCTTGCGGGCGATCCGACCTTCGACATTTCGGGACTTCCGGAACGAGCGAGCAATGGCGATCTGTTCGATGCCATCATTGAAGATGCCGTCATCGCGACACTCGACGGATTGCCGCGCGGCAAAAGGCGCGATCCGGATAGTGTGGAAACGGCGGTAGAACGGGCCGTCCGCGGAACCGTCGCCGAACGTTGGGGCAAGAAGCCTGTTTGCCACGTTCTTGTCGTGAATGTTTAACGGATAGGCTGGAGGGCGCGATGATCGGACGTCTGAACCATGTTGCGATTGCGGTGAAGGACCTTGCGGCGTCGACGGCGCTTTATCGCGATACGCTCGGTGCTAAAGTTTCTGCGCCTCTGCCTCAACCGGCGCATGGCGTGACCGTTGTTTTCGTTGAATTGCCGAACACCAAAGTCGAGCTGCTCGAACCGTTGGGTGAGGCTTCGCCAATTGCAAAATTTCTCGAGCGCAATGCCGATGGCGGGATCCATCATATTTGCTACGAGGTGGAAGATATTCTGGCGGCGCGGGATCAGTTGAAGGCCCAAGGCGCCCGCGTATTGGGTGATGGCGAACCGAAGATCGGCGCCCATGGTAAGCCCGTGCTCTTCCTGCATCCTAAGGATTTTAACGGCACGCTTGTTGAGTTGGAGCAGGTCTAGGGATGACGATCACCGGCGGCGTTGCGCTCTATTTTATCATCTGGTGGCTGACGTTGTTTGCCATTCTGCCGATCGGTGTCCGCAGCCAGGAAGAGGCCGGAGAGGTCGTGCCGGGCTCAGAGATCGGCGCACCGGCGAAAGCTCAAATGGGGTTTAAGGTCCTGCTCACGACCCTTGTTTCGATCCCGGTTTTTCTGGCCGTCTGGTACGGTTCCAACTTGATCCAGTGGTGAGCTGAATCTGCACAGAAAAAAGGCAGGGCCGGGGCCCTGCCTTTTGAAAGTTTGAATGTTCCCCACAGCCTTCGCCACCGTCGCCTTTAGGGCGCCTCGCTAATTCCCCGGTTTTCCGGAGAGGCGAAGGTCTCACGAGGTGTCCTCCCGAGACCTGGACCGTCGGCCCCACCGAATCTGTGTCCGGATGGGCTCTTTTCGCTCCAATATCAATGGTCTAGCGCGAATTCGTGACAGTGTCACCTATCTATGCACTGGATCGCTTCAAAATGTCGCAATCCAAAAATACTTGCTTATTTTTGCAGCAAAGCCAGCTGATGAAGCCAGAGTTGGAGAGCGCTCAGCCGCCTTGTTTTTTGGCCTTCGATGCGTTTGATGGAGCAGAAGGCTGGCAAGGGCTGGCCGCCATGATTCTCCGGTGATTCCATGCGCCTGTCTCGCTACTTTTTGCCCATTCTCCGTGAAACACCCAAGGAAGCCGAGATTGTTTCACACCGGCTTATGCTGCGCGCCGGCCTGATCCGCCAGCAGGCAGCGGGATCCTATTCTTGGCTGCCGCTCGGCCTGCGGGTTCTCGACAAGGTGAATGCGATCATCCGCGAAGAACAGAACCGTTCCGGAGCGATCGAGCTCTTGATGCCGACCATCCAATCCGCCGAGCTGTGGCGCGAGAGTGGACGATACGATGCGTATGGCAAGGAAATGCTGCGTATCAAGGACAGGCACGAGCGCGACATGCTCTACGGGCCGACGAATGAGGAAATGATTACGGACATCTTCCGTGCCTATGTAAAATCTTATAAGGACGTGCCGCTTAACCTATATCACATCCAATGGAAATTCCGCGATGAGGTGCGGCCGCGCTTTGGTGTGATGCGGTCGCGGGAATTTCTGATGAAGGATGCTTATTCGTTCGACATCGATCAGGCGGGCGCGCGCCATTCTTATAACAAAATGTTCGTGGCTTATTTGCGCACGTTCCATCGTCTCGGCCTCACCGCGATTCCGATGCGGGCGGAAAGCGGACCGATTGGCGGCGACATGAGCCATGAATTCATCATCCTCGCTTCCACAGGCGAAAGCGAAGTGTTCTGCGACAAAGCCTTTCTCGATTATCAGGTGCCGACAGCCGATACGAATTTCGACGATGTTGCGGGCCTTGAATCGATCGTGAAGAAATGGACCACGCCTTATGCAGCGACGTCTGAAATGCATGACGCAGCCGCATTCGATACATTGCCAGCCGATGATCGTGTGTCGGCACGCGGTATTGAGGTCGGCCATATCTTCTATTTCGGAACAAAATATTCTCAGCCGATGAATGCTGTCGTCAAAGGTCCGGATGGACAGGATGTACCTGTGCATATGGGCTCTTACGGGATTGGCCCATCGCGCTTGATCGCAGCTGTGATCGAAGCCAGCCATGACGATGGCGGCATTATCTGGCCGGAGGCGATTGCCCCGTTCAAGGTCGGCATACTCAATCTGAAGGTTGGCGATCAGGCGACGGATGCTGCTTGCGAAACGCTTTACCATGCGCTCGAAGCGCGCGGGATCGACGTGCTCTATGACGACACGGACGACCGTCCGGGTGCCAAATTCGCGACTGCCGATCTAATCGGGCTGCCATGGCAGGCCGTGGTCGGGCCCAAAGGCCTTGCCGAAGGGAAGATTGAGTTGAAGCGCCGGACCGACGGTTCACGGCAACTCGTATCTTTGGAAGATGCCGTGGCCATTTTGTCCGCGTGAGATGAGAGGGTAGGCGCTCGATGGCGCAGGAAGTCCCGACGGGAACAAGACCCTTCTCGCTCTTCGAGTGGATGGTGGCTTTTCGCTATTTGCGCGCACGCCGCCGCGAAGGATTTATTTCTGTCATTGCTGGTTTCTCCTTCATTGGGATCATGTTGGGTGTGGCCACGCTCATCATCGTTCTTTCGGTGATGAATGGTTTCCGCAAGGAATTGCTCGACAAGATCGTTGGCATCAACGGTCATATCTTCGTTGCCGGCATCGATAAGCCGATGACCGATTATGCCGAAATCACTGATGTTTTGAACAGGATTCCCGGCGTGAAATTGGCATTCCCCATGGTGGAAGGCCAGGCGCTCGCGTCGTCTCCTGCCAATGCTGGCGGGGTTTTAGTGCGTGGGGTCCGCGGCAAAGACATTGAACGCATTCCTTCGATCGCCAATAATATCCGCGCCGGTTCGCTCGACGATTTCGACAATCGTGGCGGCGTTGCCATCGGTCGGCGTCTCGCGGAAAATCTTTTCATTCGACCGGGCGATTCCATTACATTGACGGCACCGCGCGGCGCGCAGACTCCATTCGGCACGACGCCGCGGATCAAATCCTATCCGGTGATTGCTGTTTACGAAGTGGGAATGTCGGAATTCGATTCCGCCTTCGTCTATATGCCGCTTATTGAGGCGCAGGCTTATTTTAACCGCGATGGCGATGTGAATGTTGTCGAGGTCTTTCTCGACAATGCCGACCGGATCGATCCAGCCAAAGCCGCGATTGATGCCAATATTGAGCGGCCGATCCTTGTCACCGATTGGCGGATGCGAAATCGTACTTTTTTTGGCGTGCTTGAGGTCGAGCGCAATGTGATGTTTTTGATCCTCACCTTGATTGTGCTGGTCGCAGCGATGAATATCATTTCCGGCCTCATCATGCTGGTGAAGGATAAGAGCAACGACATTGCCATTCTGCGCACCATGGGTGCGACGAAAGGGGCCATCATGCGCGTGTTCCTGATTACAGGGGCTGCCATTGGCGTTGCGGGAACGCTGGCTGGCTTTTTGCTCGGTCTCCTTATCAGCCTTAACGTTGAATCGATCCGCTCCTTCATTTCGCGGATGACGAACACAAATCTGTTTCCGGCTGAATTCTATTTTTTGAGCCGGTTACCATCTGTCGTCGATCCGCGTGAAGTCGCCGTTGTCGTCACGATGGCACTTGTTCTCTCACTACTCGCAACACTCTATCCCGCTTGGCGTGCGGCAAAGCTCGATCCGGTGGAGGCCTTGCGTTATGAGTGAGGCGATACCCGATCCTGTTCTTTATTGCGC
This sequence comes from Hyphomicrobiales bacterium, assembly GCA_027488155.1. Taxonomy (GTDB): domain Bacteria; phylum Pseudomonadota; class Alphaproteobacteria; order Rhizobiales; family Beijerinckiaceae; genus TNE-4. The sequence goes on from JAIYCE010000022.1 coordinate 18,367, forward strand.
CAAGATTGAGCGTCGCTTCCACGATGCCGAACGTGAATTGCAGGTTCTGCGTGGAGCCGACCTTGCCATCTGGCCGGGCCAGTCGGTAGCGTTGATTGCGCCGTCAGGTTCGGGGAAATCGACGCTTTTGCAAATTGCGGGTCTGCTCGAAAAGCCCGACGCCGGTGAAGTCTATGTCAATGCGCAGGCGACGGTCGACCTCGATGACGAAGCGCGCACGCGTCTGCGTCGTCTGGCGATCGGGTTCATCTACCAATCGCATCATTTGCTCCCCGAATTCACGGCGCTCGAAAATGTGATGCTGCCACAGCTCATTCGCGGGCTGACCAAAGCGGAGGCATCCAAGCGTGGCACGGAATTGTTGAGTTATCTCGGTCTCGGCGAGCGGCTGACACATCGGCCGAGCGAATTGTCGGGCGGCGAGCAACAACGTGTGGCGATTGCGCGCGCCGTTGCAAATGGCCCGGGACTTTTGCTGGCCGACGAACCGACAGGCAATCTCGATCCGAAAACATCCGGCCATGTGTTCGAAACCCTGATGACGTTGGTACGCGTCTCAGGGCTCGCTGCCATCGTGGCGACGCATAATCTCGAATTGGCAGGACGAATGGACCGACGCGTTACAATCGTCGACGGCCTCGTCGTCGAACTCGCGTAAGGAGAGGGCGATGGCGCGCATTCTGAGCGAGGTCGGCTTCGTCCATCTCAACGTTCATTCGTCTTTCTCGTTGCTCGAAGGTGCACTGAAGATCGACGAGTTGAAAAAGCTTGCACTGAAAGACCAGATGCCCGCGCTGGCGCTAACGGATACGAATAATCTGTTCGGTGCACTCGAGTTTTCCGAGAAGATGGCGGGAGCGGGAATTCAGCCCATCGTCGGTATCACACTCTCCGTTGAACCTGGCGATCATCAGCCCAATCCGCGCCAGTTGGTGCGTCATGCAAGGCCTTCGCTGTTGCTTTTGGCTGCGACCGAAGAAGGCTATGCCAATCTCATGCGCCTTGGGTCGATGGCGTATGTCGATGTGCCGCCGGGGGAGCCTCCGCATGTGCCATTGGCAAAAGTTCTGGAATTGAATGGCGGCCTCATCTGCCTCAGTGGCGGGCCGGATGGGATGATCGACCGCGCCTTGCGTGATGGCCAGCGCGATCTCGCGCGCGATCGGCTTGCAACCTTGTCTGAAGTCTTCGATGATCGCCTCTATGTCGAATTGCAAAGGCATGAACTCGATGAAGAGCGCCGCATAGAAGGGGCGCTACTCGACCTTGCTTACGACAGTAACATACCGATTGTTGCTACCAATGCGGTCTATTTTGCCGATTCCAAAGATCATGCAGCGCATGATGCGTTGCTGGCGATTGCAGAAGGTCGCCTCGTCACCGATCCCGATCGGCGCAAGGTGACGCCGGACCACGCTTTCAAATCGCGGGCCGCGATGCAGAAGCTGTTTGCGGATCTCCCGGAAGCGACCTCGAATTCCGTCGAGATTGCGATGCGATGCGCGATACGTCCGCGCACGCGTAAACCTATTTTGCCGCGTTTCACCGAAGGCGACACCGATGAAGGCGTGGCCTTGCGCGCCATGGCCGAAGAAGGGCTTGCCGAGCGCCTTGCCGCGCATGGGCCTGCGCCCGGGCTGACGGAGCAAGATTATCGCGACCGCCTCGATTTTGAATTGGGCGTGATCGAGCGGATGAAGTTTCCCGGTTACTTCCTGATTGTCGCTGATTTCATCCGGTGGGCGAAGGCGCAAGGAATTCCTGTTGGTCCGGGTCGTGGATCGGGGGCTGGATCGCTCGTTGCTTATGCGACAACCATCACCGATCTTGATCCACTTCGCTTTGGGCTTCTGTTTGAAAGATTTTTGAATCCCGAGCGTATCTCGATGCCCGATTTCGACATTGATTTCTGTCAGGATCGACGTGACGAAGTCATTGCCTATGTGCAGGAGCGTTATGGGCGCGGGCGCGTGGCGCAGATCATTACCTTTGGTACGCTTTTGGCGCGCGGTGTGATGCGCGATGTCGGGCGCGTCCTTTCGATGTCGTATGGGCAGGTCGACAAGTTAACGAAGCTCGTGCCGCAGAATCCGGCCAACCCCGTGACATTGGCGCAAGCCATCGAGGGCGAGCCGAAACTAAAGCAGGCCGCGTCGGATGATGCAGTGGTCGGCGAGATGCTGAAGATCGCGCAGAAACTCGAAGGCCTCTACCGCCACGCTTCGACTCACGCGGCGGGGATCGTGATCGGCGATCGTTCGCTCGAAGAGATCGTGCCGCTTTATCGCGATCCAAAGTCGGATATGCCGGTAACGCAGTTCAACATGAAATGGGTTGAACCGGCGGGCTTGGTGAAATTCGATTTTCTCGGTCTCAAGACACTCACCGTTCTGCAGAAGGCGGTTGAGCTCCTCAAAGATCGCGATATTCATGTCGATCTTTCAGCCATACCGCTCGACGATCTAAAGACATTCGAGATGCTGGGGCGCGGCGAGACGGTCGCGGTGTTTCAGGTGGAAAGTATTGGCATGCGCAAGGCGCTTGCAGAAATGCGCGCCGACCGCTTCGAGGACATTATCGCGCTCGTCGCGCTCTATCGTCCGGGGCCGATGGCGAACATTCCCACTTACTGTGCGCGCAAACTTGGGCAGGAAGAGGCGGAGTATCTTCACCCGAAACTGGAAGCTGTGCTCAAGGAGACGCATGGCGTCATCATCTATCAAGAGCAGGTGATGCAGATTGCGCAGATCCTATCCGGCTATTCGCTTGGCGAGGCAGATCTTTTGCGCCGTGCCATGGGCAAGAAGATCAAGGCGGAGATGGATGCGCAACGGACGCGCTTCGTCGATGGCGCTATCGAGCGCGGTCTTGAGAAAAACATCGCTGACCAGATTTTCGATCTCCTGGCGAAGTTCGCCGATTACGGATTCAACAAATCGCATGCGGCCGCCTATGCGCTCGTCGCCTATCAGACGGCCTATTTAAAGGCCAATTACCCGGTCGAGTTTCTCGCTGCCTCAATGACGCTCGATCTGGGCAATACCGACAAGCTGTCGGAATTCCGCCGCGAAGCGCAGCGCATCGGCATCAAGGTGGAGCCGCCTTCGATCAATCGCTCAGGCATTGCTTTCGATGTGCATCAGGGCGCGATCCGCTATGCGCTTGCGGCGATTAAGGGTGTCGGGCGGCAGGCCGTCGAGAGCATTGTCGAAGCGCGACAGACCGGACCATTCAAAGATATCGGCGATTTTGCGCGTCGGATTCATCCGCGCCTCGTCAACAAGCGGACGCTGGAAAGTTTGATCGCAGCGGGTGCGTTTGACGAGATCGAACCCGATCGCGCGCGCGCTCATGCCGCGCTCGATGCGATGTTGGCTGCTGCCAACCGCGCGCAGGAAGAGAGTGCAGCAGGGCAGGGCGATATCTTTGGCGCGCTGGGTGAGCCTGAAGCATTGCGCGTGCCGCCCTATGCGCCATGGGCTGCTGCAGAGCGTTTGCAGCGTGAATATGATGCAATCGGGTTCTTTTTGTCGGGCCATCCGCTTGATGATTATCAAGGTGTATTGGCGCGGTTGCGCGTTCAGAGCTGGGCGGATTTTGCAAAATCGGTGAAGGCCGGTGCGACGATGGGCAAAATCGCCGCGACCGTGCTCGACCGACAGGAGCGCCGCACCAAATCAGGCTCGAAGATGGGGATATTCTCCCTTTCTGATCAGACCGGCCATTTCGAGGCGATCATCTTCTCGGAAGGGCTTAACCAATATCGCGATCTTCTTGAGCCGGGCCGTGCTGTCGTATTGACTGTGCAGGCGAGCGTCGAAGGTGAGGATGTACGCGCGCGCATTGGTGCGGCGGAAGCGCTGGATAAAGCTGCCGAGAAACTGACCTCCGCTATGCGGATTTATGTACGCGACGAGAAGCCGATCCAATCGATCGCTGAACGGCTGAAAGACCGCGGTGATGGCGAAGTTTCTGTTGTCTTGATGCTCGATGGCGGCCGGCGTGAAGTCGAAATCAGTCTTGGCAAAACATTCAAAGCGAGTCCGCAAGTCGCCTCCGCCCTGAAGGCCGTTCAGGGCGTGGTGCAGGTGGAGATGGTATGAGAATGGCGCTCGAAGAGCGCCATTCATGTCAGCCAATGACGCCAGCAAAGATGTATTTTGTATAGTTGTCTTTGAAGGTGTTATAGTCCATCCCTTCTATTCGAATTTTGATATCCGGGGCTTTGTCGTTATCCATGTCGATTGTGACTACGGCTTGATTTTTTTCTTTTATAATTCTAATCTCATTGTTAACAGCGAAATCAAGCTGATCTGTAAAAGCCATCAAGTCGATGATGTCATCTTTTGAAAAATCGTTGATCACGATGTTGCTGACGCCGTCTCTGTACCAGTTTGGAAAGAAAACAAACCGGTCTTTACCTGTGCCACCGTTCAGTGTGTCGTTTCCAGGTCCTGCACAGAGCGTATCATTTCCTGCACCGCCATATATCAAGTCATCGCCATAAGCACCGTCGAGAAAATCGTCGCCGTCTTCGCCTCTAAGCGTATCGCTCTGCCATCCGCCAATGGCAAAATCGTTTCCTGCGCCTAAATGGGCATTGAGCCTTGTGTTTGTGTTGACCGCGATCAGGAAATCATTTCCACCGCGAGTAAAGACTTTGACAATGCCAAACGCTCCGACATGCACAAGATTCGCTTCAGCGCCTAGGTTGACGGGATTCCTATTGTAAACGTCCGATGTGTTTCTTTTTGCGTCTATATAGTAACTGTAATAGTTGTAGGGCGATTGAACGCTGGTCGAGTAAGATCCGCCATTTAGATAGCGCGAGATTTGAAAGGTTGCAATTTTCGGTTTGAAGGTTTGGATGAGGTTAGTTCGCCATGTCCTAGAACTCACCAATTGATCATTTAACGATTGTAATTCGTTGCTCATGGCAAGTCTCCGTTTTTGATACATCTACGTTTTACAGTTGGTATCAAGGTAATGAAACAAATCTATGGTTGAGATATGATTGCGATGCACGCAGGCGCCAACGCTACTGGTATATTGTCTTGGTTGAGCTGAAAAAGCTGCCTCTGCCAAAAAATGTATTGGCTAGTCTAGCGTTCAATAGATTTTGAAAAAATGAATTAAAAAACGAAGAATAATGCTATAGAATAGTTTATAGGTGAGGCGTTATACCAAAAACAAATATGGATCGGACCAATTCTTCGGTAAATCGAGACGGCGCACCTTTGACGAAAGCTGCGATAAAAGTGGTTGCGCCGTTTAGCGTCGAGGCGATTGATTGCGACTATCGATCAATGAATTCAAGAGGAGATCAATGCTCGTAGTGCGGCGTCATTGGCGGTATCGAAAACGATATTTTTCAGTAGAATTTTCATTTCGAAACTCGGAAGTCCGTTGGTATCAATACCAATCATCGTTTTTCCATTGCCGTCATTTAATAATTGATAGCTTGTGCTCGGATTGACCTGCAAGATTGCGGTCAAGTCTATTTTATCGCTTGAGATCGTTCCGGGCTGATAGTTGAAATCCGTGATTGTATCGACCTCAGGGGCTGTGGCGGTTGAGTCCCATGTGAATTTGAACACATCGGCACCGTCGCCGCCGGTCAACACATCGTTGCCGCCGCCGGCATCGAGGAGATCTTCGCCAATGCCGCCATTCAGTGTGTCGCGTCCGAGTCCACCCGATAAGGTGTCATGTCCTTCGCCGCCTTGAAGCTGATCGTTGCCGGCATCGCCAAAGAGTAGATCGTTTCCTTTGTTGCCAAGCAAGACGTCATTGCCTGCGCCGCCATACATCGTATCGGCGAGGATGCCGCCGATGGCTACATCATTGCCGTCCCCGAGAAGGACGTTCATGGATGCGGCTTTGTTAATCACGAAGACGAGGTCGTTGCCACCCTTCGTTTCCAGAACGGAATTCGATGCTTTGGACACCTTCACATAGTCATTCGCGTCGGATATGGCAGGTTGGTTCGTTTGCTTTTTGGCTTTTGTATAGAAGTCGAACAGGCTTTTGGACGCCCTAAAGTTTGCTTTGAAAGTTTCGCCGCCATAGGAGATTGAAAAACTAAAGACGCCAGAAGATTTGTATCCAAGGCTCATATTCCACGCACTCAATGGATTCATCACAAACCTCTATATTGAATAGAAAAAAGTTATCTTGTCTATCATGTTCAGCGATGGTGGCGTTATGCAAGGCAATGCATGATTGATGATTACCTAGCGATGCGTTGGTTAGCTAAAAAGCAAAGTATGTTTATATTCTGGATGTATTAACTTCCAAACTGATTTGGGACTGTAGATTATTCTATGGTTGTGGTATGAACCAAGGAAAGTAAAGCGCTTCACAGCGGCGTTGTCGTTTTGAGTGAGCAATAGTTGCGTCTGCGATAGAGTAATATTTTCGCTTTTCGGATAAAAGAATCATGAAGGAAAAAGCCGATGTCAAATCTTTGGTTTCTCGGTGGCGGTCCTGGTTTTTTAGATGCTAAAAAGGCAAAACCTTCTGTCATTTGCGGCACTGAAGAAATTCCGCGGATCGCTCAGGCATTTATTGAGGGAGGGAGCCTTATCTTGGTCTTTCTTCGGCAAAATGGCGGCTTCCGGCGATTAATGATCGTTAATTTTATGGACGCAACCTATCGGGATCCGATCTCTCTCCAAATTAAGAATAATGAGAC
>JAIYCE010000073.1 GCA_027488155.1 Hyphomicrobiales bacterium
ACCCTTTGCATAGAGCGACACCGCAGCACGAGAAAGGCTTGCCCGCTTAGCAATATCCGACAGTGTCACGAGCGGATCGGGCTCAATGCGAATAACTGTCGCGCCTGTAGCTTCGACGGCCTCAATTGCCGTCTCCAAAGCCATCATCATCGAAGGAGATTCTCGTGAAAAGTCGAGGATTATCAATCCTCTTTGGAAAGATATTGTAGCATCATCAATCCCTTCGTCGATGAAGCGCCGTTCAAAATTTATCTCAGTCGGGTTTAAACCCGTCGCAACAACCGAAAATTCAAATAGGGACATCGTTAGCCTCACATCTCATTGTCGACGTAAAAGTGAGGACAGCGCGCTACCGCCCGCCTTATCTGCTTGGCATGCGTTTCAGGGTTCCGTTGACGCTGATCTGACAACCGCTCCTATTCGGTTCAGAGCAAAATAGTCTCCCCCAATGGCCCATAGACCGAAGGGTCCAGCCATTCTTCTCCGCATCGCGGATCGCTTCTTCAACGTGCTTGTTAGGATGACGAGAACGAACCAATTTTCGGCTCTTAAGTTACAATGCGTGTTAACATTTGTCAACGCAGAGCAACTCAAGCAAAAACGAAAGCAGTTAATCTCACCTAAAAAAGGCGCTCAGCCGAGCGCCTTCATCATGGCTTCCGTGACTGTATCGATGGGCTGCATGCCGTCGATCTTCTTTAGGAGCCCTGTCTTCTCGTAATAGGGCGCAACAATCGCCGTATCGCGATTATAGGCTGCGAGCCGGGTCTTGAAGACTTCCGGGTCATCATCCTTGCGCACCGGTTGACCGGCTGCCTTGGCTTCCTCGGCCCGCTTCACAATCCGGCCGACAAGCGCGTTCTGGTCAACGATGAACTCGAGGACGGCATTGAGTTTCACGCCCTTCTCGCCCAGCATCGTGTCAAGCGCTACGGCCTGCGCCACGGTGCGCGGGAAACCGTCGAGGATGAAACCCTTCTTGGCGTCGGCTTCCTCGATCCGGTCGGCGACAATGCCAATCACGATCTCATCCGAAACAAGCCCGCCCGATTCCATCACCGCCTTGGCTTGCAGGCCAACCGGCGTACCGGCAGCAACCGCTGCGCGAAGCATGTCGCCCGTTGAGAGCTGCGGAATTCCATATTTGGCAACAAGGCGCGCGGCCTGCGTGCCCTTCCCCGCCCCAGGCGGTCCCAGAAGAATAAGTCTCACTTGCGTTTCCCCCCGCGCAACTTCGCCTTCTTCACGAGCCCCTCATATTGGTGCGCCAGCAGATGGCCATGGACCTGAGCCACAGTGTCCATCGTAACGCTGACCACGATGAGAAGCGACGTCCCTCCGAAATAGAACGGAAGCGAGGCTTGTGAAACTAGCACTTCGGGCAAGAGACAGATGATGACCAGATAGGCCGCGCCCAGAACCGTGATCCGGGACAAAACCTTGTCAATGTATTCCGCAGTCCGCTCGCCTGGACGAATGCCGGGAATGAAGCCGCCATGCTTCTTGAGATTGTCGGCCGTCTCGGTCGGGTTGAACACGATCGCCGTGTAGAAGAACGCGAAGAAGATGATCAGCGCCGCATAGAGGAACATGAACAGCGGACGACCGTGAGCCAGATAGGCCGATACAGTCGCAAGCCAGCCGGTCGGGTCGCTCTGAGCCGAGAAACCGGCAATCGTCGTCGGTAACAACAGCAGCGACGATGCGAAAATCGGCGGGATCACGCCCGACGTGTTCAGCTTAAGCGGCAAGAATGAGGTCTGGCCTTCATAAACGCGATTGCCAACCTGACGCTTCGGATAATTGATCAGAAGGCGGCGCTGGGCGCGCTCCATGTAGACGATGAATGCGATCACGACCACGACCATGATCGTAATGCCGATGATCAGCGCAGCTGAAATCGCGCCCTGACGACCGAGCTCGAGTGTACCCGCCAAAGCCGATGGCAATTCCGCCACGATACCCGCGAAAATGATCAGCGAAGACCCATTACCGATTCCGCGCTGCGTGATCTGCTCGCCAAGCCACATCAGGAACATTGTGCCGCCAACGAGCGTGATCGTCGTCGAGAGCAAGAAGAACGGGCCAGGATCAAGCACAACATTGCCCGAGCTCTGAAGCCCAACGGCAATCCCATAGGCTTGGAATGTCGCAAGCACCACGGTGAGATAGCGCGTATATTGATTGATGATCTTGCGGCCGGAATCGCCTTCCTTCTTCAGAGCTTCGAGTGAAGGAACAACCGATGTCAGCAACTGAATGATGATCGAAGCCGAGATGTAAGGCATGATGTTCAATGCGAAAATCGCAAGACGGCCAACCGCGCCGCCTGAGAACATGTTGAAAAGACCGAGCACACCGCCTTGTTGCTGTTTGAAAATTTCAGCCAGCGCATCGATGTTGATCCCGGGTATCGGGATGTAGGTACCGAGACGGTAGATCAGCAGCGCACCAAGCGTGAACCAGATGCGTTTCTTCAGCTCGTCCGCTTTCGCGAGCGCGCCGAAATTGAGGTTAGCGGCAAGTTGTTCCGCAGCCGATGCCATCTCTATGCTCCGCTACGCCGAAAAGGCGCCTGAAATAAAAAGCCGGGCGGTACGGAAAAAATTCCGCCGCCCGGCGTAAGATCGTGTCGGCAGACGCGAGCCCGCTTAGGCCGACGCCTCGCCCTGAGCGGCGAGAATCTTCACCGAGCCACCAGCCTTCTCGATTGCTGCCTGCGCCGACTTCGACGCACCAGCCACTTCGAAAGCAAGCTTAGCCTTGAATTCGCCCTGCCCGAGGATCTTCACACCGTCGCGCACTTTTGAAAGCACACCAGCGGCCACGAGAGTGGCCTCGGTGACGGGCTGCGTCACGTCAAGCTTCTTCGCGTCAACAGCCTGCTGAATGCGGCCGAGATTCACCTCGTTGAGGTCCTTGGCAAAGATATTGGTGAAGCCGCGCTTGGGAAGGCGGCGATAGAGCGGCATTTGGCCGCCTTCGAAGCCCTTCACAGCGACGCCGGCGCGGGCCTTCTGACCCTTCACGCCGCGGCCACCAGTCTTACCCTTACCCGAGCCGATGCCGCGTCCTACGCGGATCCGGTTCTTCTTCGCGCCTGAATTATCGCGGATGTCCGTCAGTTTCATGGCATCCTCCTCACTGCGCCTTGCCGCCGTCATCGACGACGCGCACGAGGTGCTTGACACGTTCGATCATGCCGCGCGTTGCCGGAGTATCGGCGAGCGTCGAGCGGCGACGAATCTTGTTGAGACCGAGGCCGATCAGCGTCTGACGCTGAGCGGCTTCACGGCGGATCGGGCTGCCGGTCTGTTCGACAGTGATCATCTTGTTAGCCATCGTGACCTCCTATCAGGCGTCAGCGCCGGCGCCGTCGGAATCACCGCGGCGGGCCTGCAGAGCTGAAACCTTGAGACCGCGACGCGCCGCAACCGAACGCGGGCTATCTTCGCGCTTGAGCGCATCGATCGTCGCACGAACGAGGTTGTAGGGGTTCGACGAGCCGAGCGACTTCGACACCACGTCATGAACGCCGAGCGCTTCGAAAACGGCGCGCATCGGGCCACCTGCGATGATGCCCGTACCGGCAGGAGCCGCGCGGAGCACGACCTTGCCAGAACCGTGACGGCCGACAACATCATGATGGAGCGTACGGCCTTCGCGCAGCGGCACGCGGACGAGCGCGCGCTTGGCGGCGTCAGTGGCCTTGCGGATGGCTTCAGGCACTTCGCGCGCCTTGCCATGACCAAAGCCGACACGGCCCTTCTGGTCGCCGACGACGACGAGCGCAGCAAAGCCGAAACGACGGCCGCCCTTCACGACTTTCGCGACGCGGTTGATGTGGACGAGGCGATCCACAAATTCGGAATCGCGCTCTTCGCGATCCTGACGCTCACGGGGTTCTCTTGCCATGTGTTCTCTCACTTGCGCGGACACGCCAGACACGCGCCGCTCGCTTGAACAAAGCGAGGCGGGTCAACGACCCGCCATCGCAATCAGAATTCCAGACCGCCTTCGCGCGCAGCTTCCGCCAGCGCCTTCACGCGTCCATGGAACATATAGGCACCACGGTCGAACACGACCTTGGTGACACCGGCCTTTTTGGCACGCTCGGCAACGAGCTTGCCGATTTCGGCTGCCGCGGCGATGTCCGCACCAGTCTTTAACTTGCCACGCATGTCCTTTTCGAGCGTCGATGCAGCAGCAATCGTGACGCCGCTGGCGTCGTCGATGATCTGCGCATAAATCTGCTTCGAAGAGCGGAACACGCTGAGACGCGGGCGACCATTGGCCGCCTTCTTGAGAGCCCGACGAACCCGCTGAACGCGGCGTTCGGTGGCAACTTCGTTCTTTGCCATTTTCGGGCCCCTTACTTCTTCTTGCCTTCCTTGCGGAAGATGAATTCGCCGGAATACTTGATCCCCTTGCCTTTATAGGGCTCGGGACCACGAAGCTCGCGGATTTCCGCGGCAACCTGACCGACGCGTTGCTTATCGATACCCGACACGAGGATTTCGGTCGGCTTGGGCGTCACGATTGCGATGCCGGCCGGAATTTCGAAATCGATTTCGTGGCTATAGCCGAGCGCGAGCTTGAGAACCTTGCCCGCTACCGCGGCGCGGTAACCGACGCCGTTGATCTCGAGCTTCTTCTCATAACCCTTCGACACACCCTCGACGAGGTTGGCCACCTGCGAACGGGACATGCCCCACATCGCACGCGCCTGCTTGGTTTCATCGCGCGGCTGTACGGCGATTGCGCCGTCTTCCATCGCAACATTCACACGATCGGGAACGACGAAAGACAGTTCGCCCTTCGCACCCTTCACTTTCACCGTTTGCCCGGTCACCGTGGCTGTCACGCCAGCGGGAACGGGAACGGGCTTCTTGCCGATACGAGACATTGTCTCTTGCTCCTCAAGTTGTCCCGTGCCCGATCAGAAGACCGTGCACAACACTTCGCCGCCAACATTCTTCTCGCGGGCCTCATGATCGGCCATCACGCCCTGCGGCGTGGAGAGAATGGTGATGCCGAGGCCATTAGCGACGCGCGGCATGGCGGAAACCGACGAATAAACGCGGCGGCCGGGCTTCGACACGCGCGCGATCTTGCGGATCACGGGCTCGCCGTCGAAGTACTTGAGCTCGATTTCGAACTCGGTACGGCCATTGCCATATTCCGTCACCGAATAGCCGCGGATGTAACCTTCGGCCTTCAGTACATCGAGCACGTTGGCACGCAGACGCGAGCCAGGTGTCGAGACGGTTCCCTTGCGACGCAACTGGGCGTTGCGGATACGAGTCAGCATATCGCCGACGGGATCATTCACTGCCATGTCCGATCCTCCTTACCAGCTCGACTTCAGAAGACCCGGAACGAGACCCTTCGAGCCAAGCTCGCGGAGTGCGATACGGGACATCTTCAGCTTGCGGTAAACGGCGCGCGGACGGCCGGTCACTTCGCAACGATTGCGGATACGAGTCGGGTTGGCATTACGCGGCAGCTCGGCGAGCTTCAGCGTGGCGGCGAACCGCTCTTCCATCGACTTCGTCTTATCTTCTGTGATCGCGAGCAAGCGTTCACGACGCCCCGAATATTGCTTCGAGAGCTTCATGCGGCGCTTGTTCTTTTCGATCGAACTTTTCTTGGCCATGGATGTCTCCTGGTTTCCGCGTTTAAGGGCGGACCCTTACTGCCGGAACGGGAAGTTGAAAGCGCGAAGAAGCGCACGCGCTTCATCGTCGGTCTTAGCGGTGGTGCAGACAACGATGTCCATGCCCCACACAGCTTCGGCCTTGTCATAGTTGATTTCAGGGAACACGAGATGTTCCTTGATGCCGAGAGCGTAATTGCCGCGGCCGTCGAACGATTTCGGGTTCAGACCGCGAAAATCGCGAACGCGCGGGAGAGCGATGTTCACGAGACGATCGAGAAACTCGTACATCTTCGCCTTGCGCAGTGTCACCTTCGCACCGAGCGGCATGTTCTCGCGCACCTTGAAGGTCGCAATCGCCTTACGGGCTTTGGTAATGACCGGCTTCTGACCAGCGATGAGTGCAAGATCAGCCGCAGCCACCTGTGCCTTCTTCGTGTCAGCCGTCGTCTCGCCGACCCCCATGTTCAGCACGATCTTTTCGATGCGCGGAACTTCCATCGGGTTCTTGTAGCCGAACTCTTCGACCAGCTTGGGACGAACGACGTCATTGTAGATTTTCTTCAGGCGCGGTTCGAGCGCCATTTCGACCTTAGCCATCGATCAGATCTCCCGAGCGCTTGGCGAAACGCACCTTGCGGCCGTCTTCGAGCACCTTGAAACCGACGCGGGTCGGCTTGCCGTCCTTCGGATCGACAATCGCGATGTTCGACAACTGGATCGCAGCTTCCTTGCTGATGATGCCACCTTCGGACTGCGCCGTCTGGCGGGTATGGCGCTTCACGAGGTTCACACCACGCACAATGGCGCGGGTTTCCTTCGGCAGCACCTGCACAACTTCACCGGACTTGCCCTTGTCACGACCGGTGAGAACGACGACCTTGTCGCCCTTCTTAATCTTCGCGGCCATCACAGCACCTCCGGCGCCAGCGAGATGATTTTCATGTGGTTCTTGGCACGCAGTTCGCGCGGAACCGGCCCGAAAATACGGGTTCCGACGGGCTCTTTCTGATTGTTGATCAGAACCGCCGCATTGCGGTCGAAGCGGATCACCGAACCGTCGGGACGGCGGATGTCCTTGGCCGTGCGAACGACGACAGCCTTCATCACATCGCCCTTCTTCACGCGGCCGCGCGGAATAGCCTCCTTGATGGAGACGACGATGATGTCGCCCACCGAGGCATATTTACGCTTCGATCCGCCGAGAACTTTGATGCACATCACGCGACGCGCGCCGGAATTATCGGCGACGTCAAGATTCGTCTGCATTTGGATCATTGTCGATCCTTCCTCTGTCTCAGACAGGTTTCCGGCAGAGTTTTGGCGACCTGCCGGACTTCGCCTGACGGGGATCTATGTCCCCTCATTGTGCCGCGGGGTCTATTACGACTTCGCGACTGCGTCAACCACCACCCAGCTTTTCAGCTTGCTGAGGGGACGGGTTTCTTCGATCCGGACCTCGTCACCCACCTTGTAGGCATTCGCCTCGTCGTGAGCATGGAAGTTCTTCGAGCGGCGGACCGTCTTCTTAAACAGCGGATGCGTGAAGCGGCGTTCCACCTTCACAACCACAGTTTTGTCCTGCTTGTCGCTGACAACAACGCCCTGGAGAATACGCTTCGGCATGATAGATCTCCTCAGGCCTTCGCGGCCGGCTTGCCGGCGATCGTTTTGACGCGGGCGATGTCCCGGCGCACTTCGCGCACGCGGGAGGTGTTTTCGAGCTGGCCCGTCGCGCGCTGGAAGCGCAGGTTGAACTGCTCCTTCTTCAGCTTCACGAGCTCATCCTGGAGCTGGTCGCCCGACATCGCCTTGAGGTCGGAAACACGCTGTTTCGTCTTCATGATCCCTGCCCTCACTCAGCAATGCGCTGCACGAAGCGCGTCTTGATCGGCAGCTTTGCAGCCGCGAGCGTCAGAGCCTCACGCGCGACATCAAGCGGCACGCCGTCGATTTCGAACATGATGCGTCCGGGATGGATGCGTGCTGCCCAATATTCGGGAGCGCCCTTGCCCTTACCCATACGCACTTCGGTTGGCTTAGCGGACACCGGCACGTCGGGGAATACGCGGATCCACACGCGGCCCGCACGCTTCATGTGACGGGTCAGCGCACGGCGCGCGGCTTCGATCTGACGGGCGGTGACCCGGTCCGGCTCCATCGCCTTCAGGCCATACTGCCCGAAGTCGAGATTGAACCCGCCTTTAGCAGCGCCATGAATACGGCCCTTGAACTGCTTGCGGAACTTAGTCTTTTTCGGCTGGAGCATGATGCTTCTCCTGGTCGGCTACGGCCTTAGGCCGCAGCGTCGCGGCGGCCACCCGAGCGGGCGCCATCGTCGGCCATGCGCTTGTCCTGAGCCATCGGGTCATGCTCAAGGATTTCACCCTTGAAGATCCAGACCTTGATGCCGCAGGTGCCATAGGTGGTGAACGCCGTTGCGGTGCCGTAATCGACGTCGGCGCGCAGCGTATGCAGCGGCACGCGTCCTTCACGATACCATTCGAGGCGGGCGATTTCGGCACCGCCGAGGCGGCCCGAGCAATTGATACGGATGCCTTCGGCGCCGAGACGGATCGCTGACTGCACGGCCCGCTTCATCGCGCGGCGGAAGGCCACGCGGCGTTCGAGCTGCTGAGCGATCGATTCAGCGACAAGCGTCGCGTCGACTTCCGGCTTGCGCACTTCGACGATGTTGATGACGACTTCCGAGTCCGTCATCTTCGCCACGACCTTGCGCAGCTTGTCGATGTCCGCACCCTTCTTGCCGATCACAACACCCGGGCGCGCCGAGTAAATCGTCACGCGGCACTTCTTGTGCGGACGCTCGATCACAATCTTCGACACCGCCGCCTGCTTCAGGAGCTTCATCAGCGCTGCACGAATGCGGATGTCCTCGTGAACAAGCTTGCCGTACTCGTTCTTGTCGGCGACCCAGCGGCTGTCCCACGTCCGGTTAATGCCGAGACGCAGACCGATCGGATTGACCTTCTGACCCATCGTTCTCTCCTCAGGCTTTCGCTTCGACTTCGCGGACGATGATCGTCAGATTCGAGAATGGCTTCTCGACCCGACCGGCACGGCCACGCGCACGCGCATGGAAACGCTTCATCACCAGCGCCTTGCCCACGAAGGCCTGCGACACGACGAGATCGTCGACGTCCAGATCGTGATTGTTTTCTGCATTCGCGATCGCGCTTTGGAGGCACTTGCGTACGTCCTGAGCGATGCGCTTACGCGAGAATTCCAGATCGGCGAGAGCGCGCGAAACCTTCTTGCCGCGGATAAGGCCCGCAACAAGGTTGAGCTTCTGCGGCGAGACACGGATCATGCGAAGGACGGCCTTCGCTTCGTTGTCCGCAAGCGCGCGGGGAGCGGATGCTTTACCCATGGCTTACTTCCTCTTCGCCTTCTTGTCCGCCGCGTGACCGTAGAAGGTACGCGAGGGAGAGAATTCACCAAATTTATGGCCGACCATTTCCTCGGTCACGAAGACCGGGACATGCTTCTGGCCGTTATAGACGCCGAACGTCAAACCGACGAACTGCGGGAGGATCGTGGAGCGACGGCTCCAGATCTTGATCACTTCGGCGCGGCCGGAACCGCGCGCCGTTTCTGCCTTTTTGAGCAGATAACCGTCGACGAACGGGCCTTTCCAAACGGAGCGTGTCATCGCTGAGCCCTCTTACTTCTTCTTACGCGCATGGCGGGACGACACGATGAATTTGTCGGTCCGCTTGTTCGAGCGCGTCTTCTTGCCCTTGGTCGGCTTGCCCCAAGGCGTGACGGGGTGACGGCCACCTGATGTGCGGCCTTCGCCGCCGCCATGCGGATGGTCGATCGGGTTCATGGTGACGCCGCGATTGTGCGGGCGGCGGCCCAACCAGCGCGAACGGCCAGCCTTGCCGATCGAGATGTTCATGTGATCGGGGTTCGACACTGCACCCACTGTGGCGAAGCATTCGCCATGAACGAGGCGCTGTTCGCCAGAGTTGAGACGCAGGATAACGTAACCTTGGTCACGGCCGACGATCTGAGCGTAAGTGCCAGCCGAGCGGGCAATCGCGCCACCCTTGCCGATCTTCATTTCGACGTTGTGCACAAGCGTGCCGACCGGGATCGCACCGATAGGCAGAGCATTGCCCGGCTTGATGTCCGCATTCGGGCCAGCCATCACCTCGTCACCAACAGAAAGACGCTGTGGCGCGAGAATGTAGGTGAGCGTGCCGTCGGCATATTTGATCAGCGCAATGAAGGCTGTGCGGTTCGGATCATATTCGATCCGCTCCACCTTGCCCGCCTGACCAAGCTGCGCACGGCGCTTGAAATCGACGATACGATAGGTCTGCTTGTGACCGCCGCCACGGAAGCGAACCGTCACGCGACCGGTATTGTTACGGCCACCGGCTGACGACTTGCCTTCGGTAAGCGCCTTGACCGGCTTGCCCTTGTAGAGCTCAGAGCGGTCGACGATTACGAGCTGGCGAAGGCTCGGGGTAATCGGCTTGAATGTTTTCAGTGCCATCGTGTTTCTCCCCGGTCTGCTCAGAGGCCGGTGGTGACGTCGATCGTCTGGCCTTCGGCCAAAGTCACGACGGCGCGCTTCACGTCGATCTGCGTGCCCTGCGTGTTCTTGAAGCGCTTCACCTTGCCCTTGCGGACGAGTGTGTTGACGGCTTCAACCTTCACGTCGAACAGCTTTTCGACTGCGGCTTTGATTTCAGGCTTCGTCGCTTCCTTGCGGACGCGGAAAACCACCTTGTTCTGCTCGACGGCATTCGTGGCCTTTTCGGTAATCACCGGGCCGACGATGACGTCGTAATGGCGCGGATCCGTGCTCATTTGAACCGGGCCTCCAGGGCGTCGACTGCCGCCTTCGACAACACCAGCGTGTCGCGGCGCAGAATGTCATACACGTTGATGCCCTGCACTGGCAGAACGTCCACGTTCGGAATGTTGCGCGCAGCACGGGCGAAGTTTTCCTCGACCTGAGCGCCGCTGATGATCAGCGCGTTGGCGAGACCGAGCTTGCCGAAACGCTCGGCCAACACCTTCGTCTTCGGTTCTGCGAGCTTCACATCATCGATCACGATGAGACCGCCAGCCTTCACCTTCGCCGAAAGTGCATGCTTCAGAGCGAGCTGACGGACCTTCTTCGGCAGGTCATGGGCGTGCGAACGCACGACCGGACCCATAGCGCGGCCACCACCACGGAAGATCGGCGCACGCGCCGAACCGTGACGAGCGCCACCGGTACCCTTCTGGCGATAAATTTTCTTGCCAGTGCGGGCGATTTCCGCACGGGTCTTCGTCTTGTGCGTGCCGGCCTGACGCTTGGCAAGCTGCCAAAGCACCATGCGGTGAATGATGTCCTGACGCGGCTCAAGACCGAAAATGTCATCCGACAATTCAACCGAACCAGCAGACGCGCCTTCGAGCGTTTTCAGATCGATTTTCATCACGCGTTCTCCTGGCCTTCGGCCGCAACCGGCTCCGCGTCGTTCGACGCACCGGGCAGACGGAACTTGCCGGGCTTCGGCGCATCCTTCGGCAGAGCGCGCTTGACGGCGTCCGACACGAAGATCCAGCCGCCCTTAACGCCGGGAACAGCACCTTCAACGAGGATCAAGCCACGTTCGACATCCGTCTGCACAACGCGCAGATTCTGAGTCGTCACACGCTCGACGCCGAGATGGCCGCCCATCTTCTTGTTCTTGAAGGTCTTACCCGGGTCCTGACGGCCACCGGTCGAACCCAGCGAACGATGCGAGATCGAAACGCCGTGCGACGCACGCAGACCGCCGAAGTTCCAGCGCTTCATACCACCTGCGAAACCCTTACCCGTCGTGGTGCCCGTCACATCGACGAACTGGCCAACAACGAAATGGTCCGCAGTGATTTCTGCACCGACCGGGATCAGGCCATCGGCAGGAACGCGGAACTCCGCGATCTTGCGCTTCGGCTCGACCTTGGCCACGGCAAAGCGTTGACGCTCGGCCTTCGACACATTCTTCACCTTAGCCACACCGACGCCCAACTGGACCGCCGTGTAACCGTTCTTTTCTTCCGTCCGGTGCGCGACAACTTGACAATTGTCGAGCTTAAGGACGGTCACCGGCACATGTTCCCCTGCATCAGTAAAGATGCGGGTCATGCCGAGCTTTTGGGCAATGACGCCTGACCGCATGATGGATCCCCGTGGCCCTTCGTGCTTCTCAGAGCTTGATCTCGACATCGACACCAGCCGCGAGGTCGAGCTTCATCAAAGCATCGACTGTTTGCGGCGTGGGATCGACAATGTCGAGAACACGCTTGTGGGTGCGGATTTCGAACTGCTCGCGCGACTTCTTGTCGATGTGCGGGGAGCGGTTCACCGTAAATTTTTCGATATGCGTCGGCAGCGGGATAGGACCCCGCACTTGCGCACCGGTCCGCTTCGCCGTCGAGACGATCTCACGCGTCGAAGCATCGAGAATCCGATGGTCGAACGCCTTGAGGCGGATGCGGATGTTCTGGCCGTTCATTGCAGAACCCTCGGGCTAAACTTGTCAAAGTGAACTACGGCCAAAAGGCCGGAGCGATGGAGAGGGCGCCATGCCCTCCCCTGATTGTTTACGTTTACTCGATGATCGAAGCGACGACGCCGGCGCCGACGGTGCGGCCACCTTCGCGGATCGCGAAGCGGAGCTTTTCTTCCATCGCGATCGGCGCGATCAGCGTCACTTCCATCGACACGTTG